>JAQYWP010001097.1 GCA_029379285.1 Rhizonema sp. PD38 | reverse complement strand
TTTTGTATTCTTTATTTACTTTTTCCGAGTTTATTCGGTAGGTGCAAGATCTGAGGTAGGGAGTCTCCATCTAGAAATGATGCCTTGGATGTGTACGCTTCCTCAGTTTCGACAAAACGTATATTATTTGCTGACGCCAACTGTTTGATTCTTTCTTTTAATCTTGCGAGGGGCATTTGCACAAATTGCTGGTTATTGCGTTTCCCCATATTTGAACCATCTTTCAGTCCAACATTCCAGCCTACGACAATTGTGCTAATCCCGTACTTTAGGCAATGAGCAATGGCTAGTTTTGCTGCCTTATTAATCATGTCCCTGATTTGATTATTTCGTCTTCGCGTAACGAAATCTAAAAAACCATCCCAATAATCTCGTTCTTTCCCTTGTTTTCTTTGGGCTACTTTTTTGTTGTACAGTTGGTTCATTGCCTTGGCTTGTTTTGAGTCAATTAACAAGCTATTGCCCAATGTATCAACACCAGCCATAAGATTTGCTGAAGTCCCCAAGTCGATTGAAAGCGCTTGGTTTATATCCAGCGTTCTCTCTAGTACTTTCTTCTGTACAACATACGAGCATACCAAATAAAAAGCCCCATTCTTTGGCAAAATCGTAAATTCTTTAACTTTGGTAAAATCAATATTAATTGGGACAGGTAAGTAGAAGTACTTAACTTTAAACCATCGATTTATTGTATTACCCAAAGGAAAACGAATTAGTCCGTCGTTTGTAAGAGTTGGTTTACCCGCTCCAACGTTGGGAAACGCGACTTTAAATAATCCGCCTGATTTTCTGTAGTTTGGTACTTTAGGGTTTTGATCTAACTTGCCGCCAAAAAACAAGCTACGCAACTCCCTAAAGGAATTGAAACTTTCTGATACGCTAAGTAGCGTTTGTTGAGCGGGTGTTGACGGCATAGCTTGAGCATGAATATTGTCTCCTATTCCGTAAACAGGGTCAAATTTAGAAACAATCTTTCCTGTTTTAAAAAATAGTTGCCTAGCCCAGTAGATCCCACAATTATAGAGACTATTGGATTGTTCGCACAAAAATGTTATTATTGCTTTTGTATCGTTGTCACAATAAATCAAATTTTGCTGAACGCCCATTAGTTTTTTGCTTTTAGCCAGTTAAATCACCTCTTGTTCTTGTTTTATATATTATTAATATAGCAATAAATATTGTAGATTGCTATTTTTTTATAAAAAAGTAGAGATGAGACAGGCTATTAAAATAGCCGTTCGTTTTCATCTGCGAACTGAAGTTACACGGTTTCCAACGAATCAAACTCTTTCAGATGAATATAAGTTTGTTTTGGCAACTATTTTTAAACGGGTTGTCTATAGGCAGTGTCTATGCGATTTTTGCTTTGGGATATACGCTTATCTACTCCATTTTAGGCATCATTAATTTAGCGCATGGTGCAGTGTTTACTCTTGGTGCATATTTTACTTATGTACTTGTGGGTGGTGCTTTTGGATTTAATGGATTGCTAGCTAATACCAAGCTGCCTGTCGAATTACCATTTGCTGTAGCCTTAATTTTCGCAAGTACTCTTTCCGGATTAGTTGGGGTGATTGTCGAACGCATTGCCTTTCAACCTCTACGACGTAAAGGCTCCGATCCATTACTAACGGTTGTTTCCAGCTTGGGTGTATCAGTGGTGATCGTCAACTTAATTCAGTATTTAGTAGGAGCAGAAAGCTACAATTTTCCAGCAAATACATATGGCAATTTACCACCTGCTATTAACTTTGGCACCGCAGAAAACCCGATCCCCATACGCACTGTTCAAGTCATCATCTTTGCTGCGTCAATATTAGTAGTAGCAATTATTACCTATTTTATCAGTTTTACTAAGTATGGGAAAGCAATGCAGGCGATCGCAGAAGATCCGACGACTGCCAGTTTATTGGGAATCAACAGCGATCGCTACATCATCCTCACATTTTTCATCAGCAGTTTTTTAGCGGGAGTGGCAGGAACTTTAGTCGCCTCTAGTGTAAGCATAGCCGGTCCTTACTTTGGCATTAGTTTCGGATTGAGAGGTTTATCCGTCATTGTCTTGGGAGGTTTGGGCAGTACTCTCGGTACAGTGTTAGGAGGCTTAGTCATCGGATTGGTAGAAGCATTTGTCCCATCAGAATATTCTGGTTATAAAGATGCAGTTGCCTTTGGAATTTTATTTATTATGCTATTAGTCCGCCCCCAAGGTTTACTAGGACGTCGGTATATTCAGAAAGTTTAGTCATTTGTCCAACTTAAAAAATGGCAGAATTCTTCACAACTTACGGATCACTTATTGTCTCTATGGTATTGGGGGCGCTGCTGGGATTGTCGCTGTACTTACCCCTGATGGTTGGGCAGTTGTCTTTAGCTAGCCCTGGATTTTATGCTTTGGGTGGGTATATTGCAGCGATTTTATCGACAAAAGTGTTTACCTCTACCAGTGTTCCAATGGTATTACTGGAAATGTTAATTGCTGGTGTGGTTTCTGGTTTTTTGGGTGTTGTGTTGGGAATTCCCACTTTGCGGTTGCGAGGGATTTATCTAGCGATCGCTACCATTGCCTTCGTGGAAGTCTTGCGAGTCATATCCTTAAATCTAGAAATTACAGGCGGTGCTATTGGCATCTTCGGCATTCCTCAGCCTTTCCAATCACCAATCGAATATTTGTGGATTACGCTGCCATTGCTCATCGTCACTATGGTTTTGCTTTACCGTTTAGAACGCATCCGAGTTGGTAGGGCATTTACAGCCATTCGTGAAGATGAATTAGCTGCGGGTGCGATGGGAATTAACCTAACTTACTACAAAGTTTTAGCTTTCGCACTTGGATGTATTCTCGCAGGAATGGTTGGGGCGATCAGTGCTCACTTTCTAAATACTTGGAATGCTCGCCAAGGAACCTTTGATACTAGTATTATCTACTTAACTTTTGTATTGATTGGTGGTTCCAGAACTTTTTTAGGCTCTGTTGTAGGAGGTATGGCTTTTACAGCATTACCAGAAGTTTTGCGAATTGCGGCAGATACAGGCGGTTTACCTACCTGGTTGGCGCAATTTTTGCGAGATGGAAGATTAATCATTTTTGGATTACTCATTGTCATCGGCACAATTTATTTCCCGTAAGGTTTAATTACACCAGATTTACTGAAAAGACACAAGCACAAAAATTAAAATCTCTAAATTATATAAACTCATACATGATACAAGAAAAC
>JAQYWP010001096.1 GCA_029379285.1 Rhizonema sp. PD38 | reverse complement strand
GTTTAACATTCTGGAGTTATTTCTGCTTACAACTTTTATAGATTAAACTACTACCTACTACCTACTAACAACTAACCTTTTTTTAATTTTTCCCGGCGGTACCAGCGCACAATTTGCTGAGGAGAAACACCGAGTAAATAAGCAATAATGATCATTTGATTAATCAGGGTGGTTTTGAAAATTCCTTGTTTCAGCCACCGACGTGCTGAAGTCAAAACTGGCACTCTTATCAAGGCAATTTGTCCGATACGTCTTAAACGACGCATCAGTTCAAAGTCCTCCATAATAGGTATTTCTGGGAATTTACCCTTTTGGTAAAAGACTTGTTTTGTTAAAAAAATTGCTTGATCTCCATAAGGCATTTGCAAAAAATGCGATCGCCAATTCACTCCCCATTCTACTAACCGCAAACTCCAATGCGGTGCATCGATCCGCAAGCTAAAGGCACCAGCCACAGTTCCTGGCTGTTGCAATGAATTGCGAACCATGACATCAAACCCACTTGGTAAAAGGGTATCTGCATGGAGAAATAGAAGAATATCCCCACTGGCAACCAAGGCACCTGCATTCATTTGACAAGCACGACCAGTAGAGGATAAGATAACTTTAATACCTAAAGACTTAGCTATTTCTACGGTATCATCTTTTGAACAGCCGTCTACTACAATCACTTCCACATCAGTACTGGATTGAGTGCTAACGAAAGCTTGCTTGATTTTTGTCGCCTCATTCAGAACTGGAATGATAATCGAAATTTTGGCAGTACCAGCATTCTGATTCTTAATGATTGACAATTGATCTGTTTCTCTTGTCTTTGTGGTTTTTTTAGGATTATCTACTAATATGTCGTTGTCAAAGATTGTATCGTTACAATTCGTTATATATCATATAGCCCAATACGGTTGCTGTTAGTAGTGTTCAGTGATCGAAATCCGAACTACCCACGCTCCTCGCCGTGAATTTGGGCGTGAGCCCCCTATAGCACTGGCTCCCCTTTTTTAAGGGAGGATCAAGCTTTAACTCAACCGTATTGTCACATAGTGGTACTACATAGGGAAGAAGTTTGAAGACTTCTTCCCTTGGTAAATACATCACAGTTTAATCAGTTAAGCGTAATTATGTAGTGACCGAGTAGACTGTGACGTTCGTAGGTGAGAAGATAGAAATGTAGTAATTTGGGGTTATCGCGATCGCGATGCATAACAACTCCATCAATTGCCGTATCGTGATGGTTGAGCCATTTATTTTGGGAGTCAAGTAACACACTAAAATAAGGACTCTTAGATGGAGGAACTTTTTTTAAATCTTCATAACTCTGGTAAAAAGGTGGCACTCCAATTCCCATAGGCATATACAAGCCTTTGGAATAGTCACTTACAGGAAGCACAGGGATTTTGTTTAAATCAAACCCACTGACAAGATATCTATTATCCGTACCTGTCGTTTTATCTTGGAATGTCAGTTCAAGTTCCTGCAACGGTTGACTTGATGCGGGTGATTTCACGGTTCTGAAAATAGCTTTTTTAAAATTGGCTATTCTCTCGAATTTATTACTCCAAGGTTTATTGACATCATATCTACCAGGAGCAGCAAAAGTTGCAAATTTAGCTTGAGAATTCTGTAAATCCTTCCATGTTAAAAGATTTTCACCTAAAACCAACTTGAATTTCCTCTTTTGTTCGCCAGAGGTGAGAAATCTCTCATCTGCTAGAAATTTGGTGGGAATTTCTTTCTCGGAAAGAACTTGTCTTAATCCCTGTAAATCTACAGGTGTCCCTTCTGGATTTTGCCAGTGTTCCAAGTGATACCAGTGTTGCCAGTAAGAAACTTTATTGTTATCCTCGAATATATTTTTGTAATGTCCCATCGGAAACGTAAACCAACCTTGATAGTAAAGTTTTTTAGCATCTCCGTCCTTAACAGATAGCAATACTTCCCACAAGCCAGCATTCAAACAATTATTGGCAATATCGGCAGAAACCAAATTAGTTTTTTCAAATCCGTCACCACCTGACACCTCAACGTCATTTGAGTTAGGCTTAAAGCTAACTTGCTGCCTATTCCATTCTCGATCAACCAGAGCAATCGTTTCTAAATTTTTATTCTGCTTTACCCAATCTGGTTCTTTGGGTACGAATAAACTTACATCAACGTTTTTGAAAACTATTTTAGCCGTATGCTTATTAGTTGGCTCTAGAACAAAATCAAAATGAGTCGCGTCTTTTTTAATAAGAGTTAACTTACGATCAGCGTATTGTCTATAATGGGTACTCAAATCGGCTGGATTCTCTGGATATTCGCTCCTGGAGAATTCCTTTACCGGAATTGTCATCCGAGCAGTAGCATTATATCTAGAAAAAAATAAAATACCTGTGATCGCTAGTAAGGACAATGTACCAGTTGCTCCAAGCAGAAGAACCCATTTTAGCCGTTGATTTAGAGGAACGCTTTTCAGTTGTTGATTTAGAGAAATCCGTTTCGGTTTTTGGTTTTCTGTAGTTGTCATTGCCCAGCACCTTGAGTAAATTATCAGGAATATTAAGTTTTCCAAACTTCTTGCCAGCGTGAAGTATAGATGCCGTATACTTAACGACAACCTAATTAATGAAGTGCTGGCTATACGCTGCACTTTTTCTTGTTGTTGCTGTCTAACTATCTGTCCAAAACGACAAATGACAGATTTGCGCGCAGATTTAGCAAGCGACGGTGCTTGCTAAAGAGCTGATAGATGATAAAATCTCTCTAATTAGTCGTGAAAGGTGTAATTCTGTAGTTCTGCACTATTGTTAAGTACAGATTCAGATCAAGGTTTTAGTCATGTACTGAGATGCTTTGCTAAATATGAGAGCAAAAGAATCTCTTAAAGCATCCGATAAGAACCATGTGGACAAGCAAATTAGCCAGCTTAGGTACAGCTAATCTGCATATTTCGATTAAGTACATAGTCCAATGGAAAAAAAAATTGTGTAAGAGGGGTTTAACCCCTCACCCCCTTTTGGGGTTTTCGAGATATTGGCAATCGAAAGATAACATACAGCTTTAAGTAAAGAAAAGAGTATTTTTTTACTTGATGTCATAAAACAACAATCGCATGAATAGTTTTTCAATACGATTCAGTTAAGATAATTCATCTACCGTCAACATATGTAGAGACGCATTGTATGTAGAGATACGACAAAGTTGCGTCTCTACATATCCTTACCGTAGCATACAAATACAT
>JAQYWP010000166.1 GCA_029379285.1 Rhizonema sp. PD38 | reverse complement strand
CTCACACACGCGCTTGGGAGAGGGGAAGGGGGAGAGGGCGAGAGTATATGGGATTTGATTGAGAACGGCTATAGTCCGTTTCTAGCAAATCATACTCAAGCGATGGGAAAATTCCTCTTCCAACTGTGTCAAAGCAATTTCCTCTTGAGTGGAAACGCCAAAGCGACGTAGATTAACAGTACCGTTGGCAGCTTCCATCTCCCCCACAACTGCAATCAGGGGAATCTTACGTTTTGAAAGTTCGCGAATCTTTTTTGAAATTGTCGCATCACGGTTGATCAGTTCCGTTCTCACACCGCTACGCCTCAACTTGCTGACAACAGTCTGAGCCCATTCTACAGATTTATCAGAAATTGAAGCTACGGCAATTTGTACGGGTGCAAGCCATAAAGGTAAACTGCCACCGTGATTTTCTAGTAAAATCCCAATCCACCGATCTATTGAGCCTAGCACTGCTTGATGTAAAATCACTGGTCGCTCAAAATCACCGTCATTGTTGACAAAGGAAAGGTCAAAAATTTGTGGGAGATTGAAATCTACCTGGATGGTACCACACTGCCAAGACCGTCCGAGATGGTCTTTCAAGCTGACCTCAATTTTAGGACTGTAAAATGCTCCTTCACCTAGCAATAATTCATACGCGTATCCTAAAGCAACGCATGCATCGATGAGTGCGGCTTCTGCTTTGTCCCAAAGAGCATCGTCACCAAGGCGTTTTTCTGGTCTCAGCGAAATTTTAATGATAAAATCAAAGTAGCCGAATGCCTTGTATACCTCACTAACCATATTTAGGAAGTTACGAATCTCGTTTTCAATGTCAGCTTCAAGGCAAAAGATATGGGCATCATCTTGAACAAACTGTCGCAAGCGCATACAACCTGACAGCGTTCCGGAAGGTTCGTTACGGTGAACCATTCCAAACTCCATCAAGCGGACGGGCATCTCTCGGTAACTGCGGCGCGAGGCTTCGTAGATGGCGATATGAGCCGGGCAAGACATGGGTTTTAAGGCATAATCAGGACTGACATGACTTGAGTCTGCGTTATCCAAGCTACCAGCAACAAAGATATTTTCGCCGAACTTCTCCCAATGTCCTGATTTTTCCCAAAGAGTGCGGCTTAAGGCAATCGGCGATCGCACTTCCTCAAATCCGTAAGCTTCGTAAACTTGACGCATAAAATTTTCAATCGCCCGAAACACCCGCCAACCCAAAGGATGCCAAAAAACCATCCCTGGGCTATGTTCTTCAAAATGGAATAAATCCATTGCTTTGGCTAATTCTCGATGATCGTACATAGTTGTCCTTCTTAGATTGATTTTTGATGGAATATGTCAGCAATAAAAAACCCTCCAAGATTTGCCTGGAGGGTTTTCGTCATCTGCACGCAGTCAACGACATCACGTCCCTCCAGGCGCGACTGTAGTTGTGGTAGTTGTAGTGAGAAGTACGAGATTTTTCATGCAGTAGGGAATGAATGGGGAATTGAGTGATTCGCTCATAGCCGCAGTCAACACATTGTGAACCGAACACTCGTCATCTAAAAGAGGAATAAGTGCTATTAGTCTGCTGCTTTGAGTTCGGTGGTGGTATGAACACAGGGAATAAAACAGCCCTGTCACAAGCAAGAGCGGAATTTATCACAATAAAAAACCCTCAAGGATCGCCTAGAGGGGTGAATTGATGGCTTATATGTATACGCAAGCTATCTCCTCACAACCCTCCTAGGCTCGTAGTTCGTGTAGTGGCTGTAGTCGTGAAAGATAGTTGAATCGGCTTCATCGCTTTTGTTGAAAAATTTATATATGGACATAACTTTAAAGCACATACTGGCTAATTGTCAACATTCTACAGAATAGATACAGCAATTCTAAATTTGGCTCACTAAGAGGAATTGGCTGGACGTATAGGGTCGAGTTGATCTAGCATGAAAGAAATTAGATGGCGTTTGACTGTTTTGCAAGCGTAGGCGCAGCCCGCCGCTTGCTGCCAGCATTTTGCCAGAGTTGCTAAGTAGTGAACTTCAGCTAGTTCACTTTGAAACTCAATATCATTTGGAAAGCACTTCAGCCTAGCTTGGCAGTAGTATATAGCTTGATACCATTATTTAGCTTCTCTACACGCAGCAATCCTTGTTTGCCAACCCTCTCTCAAAAAAGTTTTTGCTTCTTGAGAAGAGACTTTAGACAACTCCAACAACTGTGCAAAACGTTCGGTTAAATTCAGCAAAACACAGTAGAGTGTTTTGTTACTTGTATTGGTTAATTTAATCCGTATTGCAGAAGGTTGTAATTTATATTCATGAACTTGATATTCCAAATAAATCTGATAATCTTTAATTTCTGAATTTTGCTGATAAACCTGCATTATGACTGCATCAGTTGGAATTAAACTGTTTGTAGGATTTGTAATAGTAGCAATATTGATCCATCGAGCAATGTGCTCTAAAGCTTGAATTGCTTGCTGGGCACTTAAGAGCGTAAGCCCTGCAATCGGGGGTATTAATGAAGGGCGATCGCTTACACAAGTATTGATACATTCATCATGGTAAGCTTGCAACTCAAAATCGCTTATACGACCTGAGTTCGACTTCAGAAGGCAGGAGGCAGCTATGCTCCCACGCTTTTAAGCGTGGGATTGAAATAAGGACGCAGTATTTCTTGCGAAGTCTTGCGGCGAAGTCTGCGGGAGGGAAGCTTCGCGAGAGAGTACTCTCTCCGCAGAGCTTCGCGCGCTACGCGTCTCGAAATACATTTTTATTGCAAAGTCTGCGGGAGAGAGTACTCTCTCCAAAGTCTGCCGGGGGGAGTATCCCCCCGGCGAGCTTTGCCGCGAGCTTTGCATTTTGGTGGGCTTTAAACCCACCCCGCATATGATTCTTTCTCTTCCTACCTTCTGCCCTCTGCCCTCTGCCTTTCTTTGTAAGAGAAAGTCTGAAAACTAGACAAAGTGAACTTTTTTCCCCCAATATGAAATAATCACACAATCAATATTGAGCGATCGTTAAGTAAAAATGGTTTTCAATTGATAGCTCCTACATTGCTGCAATTAAGCTTCTGCCCGAAGTTAATATTTATGAATACCCAAGCTAATTTTCAAACATAATGCTTTTATGATTCAGAGTCAGCATGCTGGATTACTAGAACCAAAACATCAGGGAATCCGTTTGTTTCTCGACACTGCGGATATACAAAAGTGGCAACACTGGCTGCCAACAGGGCTATTTTACGGGGTGACGACAAATCCAGTATTGTTAGAGCAGGCTCAAGTCGCCTGTAATGTTTCTCACCTAAAGGCTATAGCCAACCAAGCATTCGCTCTAAAAGCTAAAGAAATCCAGCTTCAGACTTGGGGAACTACAGTTGATTCATTGGTGAAAACAGGCAAGCTCTTGGCAGCGATTGATGAACGGATTGTCGTCAAGGTGCCCATTACTAAAATTGGGACTGAGGCTGCTTCCTTACTGATTGCAGAAGGGATTAGAATTACCCTAACTGCAGTCTACGCTATTCACCAAGTTCTAATTGCAGCGGCTTTGGGCGCGGATTACGTTGCTCCTTATTTGGGCAGAATTAACGATTTGGGGCGCAATGGGCGTGAGGATTTGGTAGCAATGCAGCGAGTTCGCGCGGGTGTTGGCAGCACCACTCGAATTTTAGTTGCCAGCATCCGTAGTGTAGATGATATTGCGTTGCTTGCAGCTCAGGGATTGGATACATTTACTTTTTCGCCCCTCGTCGCCGCAGCCTTTTTCGAGGTAGCAGCAACAAATCAAGCGACTACTGACTTTGAGCAAGCTGCTCAGAGGATGGGATCTCAATAGCTTTAGTGCAGAATTGATGTACATCCTTCGTTTTTTATGCATGTTGAATGCGGTACTCAAAAGTCAATTAAAAAGTAAAAGGTAAAAGGTAAAAAGTAAAAAGTAAAAAGAGAATCCCCATAATTAAAATTAGGGAGCCAGTGCGTTCCTGTCGCATTGCGTCGGAAAGCAACTGGCGTGGATCTTACGTTCACCTTTTTTTCTCGCGAAGTCTGTCGGATGGAATCTTCCATCCGACGAGCTTCGCGCGAAGCTCTCTTGACGGTTGCTGACGTCCCCAAGACTTCGCGCGAAGTCTTCCGGACAGAAGCTTCTGCCCGGAGAGCTTCGCGCACTATGTGTCCCCTTAAAAAATATTTTTTTGTTTTCCCTAAATTTATTTAGGGGCTTCAAACCGATTTTCTTTTACCTTTTAACTTTTAACTTTTGCCTTATTCGGTGATATTTTTCCTTGCTTTCATGTCAAGGTAAATTTTGAGTATTTATTTCTCTACAGGTGTTAGTTTTAAAGGATATAATGGCTCTGATCCATTTAATTGCCAAATTCTAAATACCAATACAGCAGCTACAGTTAGCCATACACAAGAAAATGATAAAGTCATTCCTGCTAGAGGATTAGTTTTCCAATAAATTGCTGTCACCACTACAGCAGATAACCAAGGACCTAAAATCACTACAGGAACAGCAGCACCTAATCTCCGTTCTACAGTAAAAATCGTATTCCAAGTATCTCCTAAAGCTAGATGTACCACAAACAAAATTAAAGGTAGCACTAAAAATTGGTTATTCATTTGCTGCCAAACCAATACAGAAGAAATTACCCGCAAAACGGCAATTATCATCCAAACTATGGGAAATACTAAAGGTGGAGGAGCCCATTTTGGTCTGATTATCTGGTCATAGGTCTTACGAGAACGGGTATTATCTAAAAGAGAAAAAATTCGTGAACGGATACTTAATAGAGCAAAAAATAATCCAGTCAATAAAGTGCTAAACCAACTGGGAAAAGAAGAATTATTATCAATCAATATTACTAATTTTTCCATTCCCAGTAACACAAAAATCATGACTACTATTTGTAGGATAGTTCCTAGTGTATAAACTAAAACTGCTCTGATATCTAGTTCTTGTGTAGTGGCTATTGATGTATGTGGAGACTGTTGTTGATTTCCAGTCTTTACTCCCATCACTGTATTGACAAACTGTTCAAGTATTCCACTATTTTTGGATTGATTCATACTTAAGAGAATGATTGTGTGTAGTTTGTAATTATTAATAATAAGTTATTATATGAAGGTACTGAACGGTGTAGTACAACTTTTGTCAACTTCGGATAGTGTCCACTTGCTCTAGAAAAGAGTCATGACGCACAGTCAGAGTAAGAATTCCACCAACTAGCAGTGCTGCTGCCAGTACAAGCAGTCCGCCAGTAAAACTGTGAGTAGCATCTTTAATGGCACCGATAACATAGGGACCAACAAATCCTCCCAGATTACCTACAGAGTTAATTAACGCATATGAGCCAGCAGCTGCTGTACCGCTTAAAAAGGCAGTGGGTAAAGCCCAAAATGTTGCCAAAGATGTTATTTAAAAATCCTATCCTCAGAATGGGGGAAAGTAGACGCAAGGGAATAACTTTGAGAAGATACCAATACGCACTCGTATACTGGGGGAAGCTTACAAGAGCGAGTGAGCTCTATGGTGAGCAAACGTGATGACCCAGTGGAACCCCAGTTATAGGGATATGAGGACACAAAAGTATGCGCGAATCTCCGTTCCTAAAGGAGTGGAGAGTGTCAAAAGTGCATAAGTAAATTAAAAGCCCTTTAGTGCTTGCAACACCAAAGGGTCTATGAAACATCCATATACATTCAAACCACCAAAGAACAGCTTAAGCGATTGCTAAAAACATCATATTTGAATGTTTTTATTTTGTCCACTATCTTGCACCTAGACACAGCATAAGATTTATTATTCAACTCCTATGATGCTTACTCTGAGGCTGTTCTGTCTTTTTGGTCTTTCATATTAAGTTTTGTTACATAATCTTCGTCTGGCCTGTAAACACGCAAATCAAAAAGCCCTTCAGTACAACACCAAAGGGATATGTAACATTCCATATACACATTCAAACCGCAAAGCAGCAGTTTAAAATATAGTTAATAACATTATTGTAAAACTATGATTATTTTGTCAAATATTATATATACTAACCTGAATTAGACTGGTTGACAGGTTTACCACTCCAGTCTAAAGAGAATTTTACGACTGAAACTTAAGTGTAAGGCTATTTAACGAAAAGACACTAAAGTATTAAAAACAACATCCCGGTCAGTATTAGCATTACAAACCAGGACATCAAACAACAACAAGAGAGAAATTTTAACTATTCGTGTTTACTATATTAGCATGTGTGTCAGAATACGTGCAAATTTCCCCTGAATATATCAGCAATTCTTATTCTAAAAATCACCGAAGCATAGCCCCTTGGTAGACGGCTAGGATAGTTTATGGAAAGATATAGATACGCCAAGCTCACAGGTGCTTATGGACACTATCTCGCTCACTGATAGTAATCTTTTGTATCTTTTGCAGTTAGCTAGTCCAGCTTTACCTGTTGGAGCATATAGCTATTCGGAAGGATTGGAAACGTTGATTGAAAATGGTATAATTCATGACCAGATAAGTTTGAAGCATTGGTTGTCAGCCGAACTGCGTTATGGGGCAATTCGGTTAGAAGCAGCGGTAATGCTACGTGCATATCAGTCCCTACGGGAAGGTGATTTGAAAACGTTATTATATTGGAATCGCTGGTTATCAGCTATTCGGGAGACAGAAGAATTACGCGCCTCTAGTTGGCAAATGGGGCGATCGCTCATTCAACTGCTGAGTTCATTACAACCACAAATTCAGTCGATAGCTGAGGCTGTTGGTAGTCCTTGCAATTATGCGATCGCATTTGGTATTGCCGTTGCATATTGGGATATCAATATAAAAGCGGCATTGCTAGGATACCTGCATACCTGGGCAACTCATATGATGACTGCTGGAATAAAGCTCATCCCCTTAGGACAAACAGCCGGACAAGAGTTATTACTCAAGCTACAACCATTTCTCAATATTGCAGCAGCAGAAGTTCTCACTTTAGAGGATGATGAGTTAAGTTGTTGTAGTTGGGGTTTGTCACTCTTCAGTATGGCGCATGAAACGCAATATACAAGGTTGTTTCGCAGTTAAGGAACCATGATGAACGCTTTTCGAGTAGGAGTTGCTGGTCCTGTGGGATCGGGGAAGACTGCTTTAGTGGATGCTTTGTGTAAGGCAATGCGTCAGAAATGTAATATTGCGGTGGTAACGAACGATATTTATACAAAAGAGGATGCTCAGTTTTTGGTGCGTTCTCAAGCATTAGCAAGCGATCGCATCGTGGGTGTAGAAACTGGCGGTTGTCCTCACACAGCGATCCGTGAAGATGCTTCGATGAATTTGGCCGCCATTGAACAGCTTGAATTGCGGTTTCCGGATTTGGATTTAGTCTTTTTAGAAAGTGGTGGTGATAATTTAGCTGCCACCTTTAGTCCGGAGTTAGTAGATTTAACGATTTACGTTATTGATGTTGCTGCGGGTGATAAAATTCCCCGCAAAGGTGGTCCAGGAATCACTAAATCCGATTTATTAGTGATTAACAAAATTGACCTTGCGCCGTTTGTCGGAGCATCTTTAGAAGTCATGGAACGAGATGCTGAGAAAATGCGCGGTAATAAACCTTTTATCTTCACCAACTTGAAAACACAGCAAGGTCTTGCAGAGGTCATTGAGTTTGTTTTAGCAAATATTTGTTGAAGTCTTGAGTTTGTAATTTCTTATTCTCCTAAAGCGTGCGGGTTGCCAAGGTCAACTATGATCATGACTAATAGATCTTTTATAGAATTTTTGTACAGAATTAATGCTTTCAATCCGAAGGGCAGACTCTGTTGAGGTTTCGACTATAGCAATCCTAAATGAATTACAAACGGCACATTCGCCTGAGCTTTTATTTACAAGGCTTCCAGATTACTTCTATTTGAGTCTCAAATAGGATTGCTATACGTCGTAAAATCTCCGTAAACTCATTCATTTTTATCCAAAGTCCAAAAAAGGAAACCGTATGGAAGAAATACTTACAGGAAAAATTGCTGTTGTAACAGGCGGCTCTGCGGGAATTGGTTACGCAATAGGAAGACGTTTTGCATCTAGTGGGGCAAAAGTCATTCTGGCAAGCAGACAGCCGCAGCGCTTGGCAACAGCAGCCAAGAGCATCGGAGACTCTGCTATTGCAATTCCCACTGATGTCTCTGATTGCGAACAGGTGCACCGGCTTTTTGAGGGATTGGAGCGGGTGGATATTCTTGTGACTTGTGCTGGTGCAGCAATCTTTGGTGCAATTGATACCTTACCAGTGGCACAAGCTAAATCCTTTTTTGAAGGGCGGTTCTTCGGTCAACTGGCGGCAGCGCACTATGCAGTACCCAAAATGCCACAAGGGAGTGTTATTATTTTCTGCTCTGGAATTGCCGCCTCCATCGGACTGCCCTATTATAGTGCAGGTTCTGCCCTTTGTGGTGCCGTTAACTCAATGGCACGTGCCCTTGCAGTTGAGCTAGCTCCTAGAGGCATCCGCGTGAATGCTATCTCACCGGGATTAATCGAAGGCACAGACATCCAATCTAATTTGTCAAAGGAACAGGCGGAAAATTTTGCTGAGTCAACAAGAGCCAGAATTCCGCTCAAGCGTGCAGGTAACAGTAATGAGGTGGCAGATGCAGCGTTTTTCCTTGCCACGTGCGGCTATGTGACAGGGCAAATTATTGAGGTTGATGGTGGATGGACAGCGTCTTAGAGGAAAGGAGCTATTCGTCCTACCAAGGATTTCAACGAACATACTCCCATCTGCCCACTACTCGAAGCCGTTTTTTGTCAAATCAAATTCACACAAAAAACTGGAGCCAAATCAGCTGCGATCTGCTTCCACGTCAAGCCAGCATCTGACGAGAGAAAAACTTGACCTTCACGGGTTCCGAAAACAGCTATATTCTTGAAAGTGGCAAGAGTTCCCGTGTTAATGTTATCTGAAAACCACTCGGGTAGCCCTTGCTCACACTTCTCAAACGTTCCTGGCTCATCGAGTGGACGGCGGTATATAGCTGACTTCTTACCACTTGGACCCATAGAAGCACTCATCAAGATAGTCTCATCACATAGTGCTAAAGCTCGTGAGTAGTGATCTGGTAAATTTGTGATATCAAAGCTCCAAGAATTGCCTTTATCTTGACTAATGGCCAGCCCTCCAGCTGTAGCCGCCAACACTAGATTAGGACGAGTCGGAACGGTTCGTACCTCGTGGACATCGGCATTAACGTCAATGGTAGGTTGCCATGACTTTCCGTGATCATCAGAACGCAGAATGCCTCCCACATGCACATTCACATAAAATTCTCCCGACTCCCCTACTGCGATGGAGCGAACATCTGGAGGTCCTCCCCACGGCGTATACCACTCTGAGCGTCCTTCAGCCGACTCAAAGCAATTGATACGTTGGGTGCTTCCATCTGCGATACGTAGCAGATGAGCTTCCGATGTTCCGACTAGAACCGCACCCTTGATCGGCAGGATGCAGTTTAACCGTAAATCATCCATTGAAACGACTTGATGCCACTCGCCACTAGAATCACGATGCCATACTGAATTACGATTGGCGATCGCCCACAGTCCATCTAGGCTAGAGGTAAAAGCATTGATAGAATAACCTTCAAGTTCTAAATGGTGTTTGGAGCCGAGAAAAACCAAGCCTTCAGAAGTTCCTATTATTACCTGAGGTTGATGTAAAGCCTGCTCGGCGTTGACGTCAGTATCTGCAAGCTTGTATTCTATCGGTTCAATTAGCTCTACTTCTTGCTGCTTCGTCGTATTCATAATTTGAACCTCCTTAATCATCAGTGCTGCCACTGTGGGTTATAATCAGATTCAGTCCCACAGGACTTGCTCTAGATCTACCCTACTGAATTTATTCAATTAACGCACTCCATAATACGGAATAAATCTCTCTGAATGACTTTGCAAAGCCTACTTCTAAAGACAGTAGAGAACCGTTAAAAGCATTTGCGTGCGTTGATTGTTGAGTGCGATCGCACGAATATCTTGAACACCGACTTTACAAAGAAACACCTGTTATGAAATTTACAACAAGGGTTCTTCAATAATTGCAGCATCTTTAAAGCTAAATTCAACCGAAAATTGTTTGCCAGGGTAGTTCCTAAATTCTAACTAAGTCACATTATCAAAATTATTCTTTAGTACAATGTTTAATCAGGCTAAGTGATTAAACGAATTATTAAGATAACGGCGTATCATTTGAGCAAACAAGCTATTTTTTCTGTATCTTTTTCCGTTTAATAGTTCTGCATATGCATCATTAAATGTTTTTTTCAAAGCATAATCTCTAACTGATTCAGCTACATTTTTGAGAAAATCTGGACTTTGATTAATTGTTGTTGACATAAATACTGTAGATGTTTTGAAAATTGTTTCCAGAAAATTTTCTTCGGTTTGAGCTTGAACCTTATTCATAAAATCTTCTAAGACAAAGATGCGTCTGACTTTATACCAAGATATCTCCCACATTTGAGCAATCTCTCCTAAAGTCTTATTTTCTTTGTAGTAAAGTTGTAAACCTTCAGGAAATCGTTGAGCAAAACTTTTATAGCCTTTACTTTTTGACAAATATTCAATGTGTTTTTTAATGACTTTTGCTACTGATTCATATAAAATTTGTTCAAATAAGGCATGAAAATTATCCTTTATTTGCTCTAATTCAATTTCTTCTACATCTGGTTCATGATAGTCTAATCGTATAGTGCATATATATTGTTTAGTAGATTCATTATACACTTCTAAAGGTATTGTTTTCGGACCACCTATCTTCTTAGATAGCGTATCCTGTTGTAAGACTTCTGCAATTCTTTTAAAATGAAACATCAGTTCTCCGAGAGAACTCAAAGTAATATTTCTTTGGTGCAATAAATCGCGCATTTCTTGCAACTGGTTCGGTGTTGGTTCAGAACAACGTCCTTTTTTGTCTGAGTTCCGTCTGTCTCGACGGTAGACTGCATGAAAAACCTCTATAATTTTGCGATCGCCTTTTTGAAGATGCTGTTCCAGGGAATGGGGAATGTTTTTACATAGTAGCGCCCAGTTACTGGAAGTTCGTACTCCAAATTCCCATAAAAATGACTTTAAATTTTGATTTTGTTGCGCTAATCTCCAAATCCAATTATCTAAGCTTTCAGAAGAGTCTAAGTTTGGATTAAATTTTTGTAAAATTTCAACGCTAAAAAGTTCTCCTCCTTTAACTATGGAGCGAGTTGTGTCATCGTGATTTAATATAAGTTGAGTCTGACCTTCACTATCCAAAATCATCAGTTTTCTACCATCGTCATTTAAAACGAATGGAAGCAGATCGATATAGCTGAAAGCCATCTCAGCTTTAGGTTGACAAATGTGAGGAATTTTTTTACAGGTAGTGAGAATTATCTGAGATATATAGCATCTTAAACAAAGTCCAGCAAGGGCACGCTCGCGAATATCAGAAACTGAGTGAAAAAGTTTCCACAAACTGACTTGAATATACTTGCTTTGTTCTAGCGATAACGTGGTAAGGCTTGCTAACTGAGGAAAATGTATCATAAAGAACTCTTTTGCCGAAAGAATTAGCTTAGCTTTGTAGCCCCCTTTTAGCTTATTGTTTACTAATAAAGGAGAATCGATTACCTGTATTGTCCAGTATCTTGAGGTAGCAATCATAGTGATTAAAATTATTTTGTTTCTCATCAAATAAGACATCAAAAGCATAGAACGCGCAGCGCTCTTGTATACAGCGCAAAGCTCGTCCCACTCTTGACTTGCGCGTGGGAAAGCATACTATTCGACTCCTATTGAGAGACTTTTCAGCTTTTATCTCTACCCTCTTGTAAAAGAGCGTAGCTTGGTGCGCTCATCGCACACTTTTATCTAATCTGATATA
>JAQYWP010001095.1 GCA_029379285.1 Rhizonema sp. PD38 | reverse complement strand
CTATTGTTATAAGCTAGTTTCAGCGATTTTAATTTGATTTTTTTTAAAAGTTGAGTGGTGAGGGTAAAAATTACAGCGATTTAATTAATTTGAAAGCGGTGAAAAATTGACAAATTTGACTAGGAGATTCTGGGGTAGTGCCGCGAGGGACGAGCATGTCATGCACTACCCCACTCGCCGAACTCGCGCTAAATTGCAATACGCCACGTCTCGCGAGCGCAGCGAGCCGTCAGATATCCCGGATATTTCGCCACAGTTGCCCCTCGCTGAATGTTCTTTAACAGCCCGAAGTGTGGCGAGGTTGGTGAAGATGCCGGAAGATGCCGGACTCACGGAAGCCCCAAGGCGAGATCGCCAAAACAGCCCCGCCACAATGCGCTACAGCGAGTGATAAGCCTCTGCCCGGTATCATTGTCTGCCAATCATTACCCTTTCCCAGAAGGCTGAACTCGGAAGGAATTTCACCACCTGCTGTCGGGAAAAAGGTTCCCAGTAGCTCAGGTGGCATATGAATATTAACAAACACACTCCGTTGAAATTTCGGATTCTCCTCAATCCATGAGCGTTGAATGCCAGCACCGGAAATAAGTGTATTGTCTGCGTTAACTCCTAAAATATCGACAGAAAATTGCAGTGGATGATTTGATTCTGGAAATTTTACCAATACATCATCATGATATTCCAAGTCGTGAACTGTCAGCAGGATATTGGGGTACACTTGGATGTCTCGCTCATAGCCCTTTCCGAGAAGTCTTGGCATTTGACAAATAAATTCATCAGGTTCTGGGTTTTGCAAGCTGTTTTGTCTAAACTTCTGCCCACAATTGATCTTTTTCTTTCAACGTCAGGGTGATCGTCATAGCTGGCGACTAATCATATTTAATACTAAAAATTAGCATTAATTCTACAGGAAATAGAGCGATATCTTATGAGAATTGAATATTTTCAGCAAAGCGCAGTTTTTTTACAACTCGTTTGAGTCTTAACCCATGCCGGATTGCCTTGAAAAACATGGTGCTCAGTTGAACAAGCCCCAATAAAGCTAGCAAGAAAGGAGATAGGAGCTGACTCTACAAGTAAGATTTTCTAAAGATTAGGATTAGCAAATTCTCGAACTAAGGCTTCAGTTAAGGAAATGAACTGCACCAAGTCATAACCTAACAGCCAATTATCTTGGGAGTGTTTTCTCAAGTAATCTAAAGATGTGTCCATAGTTCTTCGGGGGTTGGTTGATAAGGTGCATGTGGTTGAAATGAAGTTGTTTCTAATTCCGAGAAAAAATCATCATTAGTAAACCAATGGGCAACACCATAACCAGCCGCACGATTATTTTTGCTAAGTTGAGTGTTGAGCCTCAATCCAGCGCGTTTTCCAATTGGGGTTTCAAATACGGTTGAGAAAACAGCATCAATTTTGTTATTTTGAAAAAACTGACGTAAAAGTTTTGGAGAACCAGCAATTGCAGGTTTAATCACAAAAATCCCTCGCCATCCCTGTTGATAACAAGTTTTTAGCTGATGGATATTTGCCACTGATTCATCCAAAGCAAGTTTGGTAGAATATTGATTGCTCAAGCTGAGCATAGTGTTGAATTCACCGGTGGGTAACGGTTGTTCGAGAAATTCTATACCGATCTGATGGCGATCGCAAGCTTTTAGCCACTCAACAGCTTCTACAAAACTCAATCCACCGTTAGCATCCAACCGCAGCTTTGCTCTTGATGGTAAGACTAAAGCCAATTTATCAAAAACTTCTAGCTCATCGACAACTGGAGCTATACCAATTTTCCACTTAAAAGTACGGTAGCCCTGATCCCAAAGATTTCTCCATTCATCTAAAGCCGCCTTTCCTGATGGCAGCAAACCACTAAACGTGATTGATTTATCGCTCTGAAATGCACCTAAGTGTTTATCATAAACACCTCTCTGTGTCAAGCTCAATGATAAATCTTCTACTGCACACGATCTGACTTCTTCCCAAGCCGACTCGAAGCCAAATTGACAAGCAGGAAGTTCTGAGGGAACAGCAAACACATCATCTGTGGAGATTTCTGAAGGTAATTGATGGCAAAATTCCAGCGCTTGCTCAAAACTTTCAGAACCAAACCATTTTACAGGAGCAATTTCACCAAAACCCGCATAACCTGTTTTATCTAAAAGCCGGAGGATAATTCCTTCCCTAACTTCCCACAAGCCATGACTAGTTGCTAATGGCTGCTTAAACTTACGTCTATAAGTGCGGAACTCAAAGCGGTATCTCATATTCTGTTCGGTTTTCACGCTCTTAAGGTGGCAACAAGCAGGCGGAAGCTTACTCATCGATTTGAGTCAGTCGGCGTAACTCAGCAATGATTTTTTTCTGCAAAGCTTGATGTAAAGTGTAATTTTCATCCCGATTGGTTGTCACTTCAATGACAGCAGGGCGCTGATAACTAGTAGCTGCTTGGTAAGCAGCTATAAATTCATCTGTTGTTTCTGGATGATAATAGTCAATGCTAAACATTTGAGCCGCGTGTTTAAATTCCAACCCGTGGGGAACACCAAAGTAAGGTTCAAAGATATCTGGAAACTGAGCAATTGGTAAAAAGGAAAAGATTCCACCACCATTGTTGTTAATGACTACCACAACCAAAGGTTGAGAAAGCGATTTCAGCAAGGCAAGTGAATTTAAGTCATAGAGAAAAGCTAAGTCTCCAACGAGAACAGTCACGGGTGAATTTAAGCCTACAGCAAAACCAGAGGCAGAGGCGATAGTTCCTTCGATACCGCTTGTACCTCGGTTTGCAGCCACTGGTACGGAATTGCGATCGCATACCGCGTACATATCCATATCCCTTATCGGCATACTACTGGCAAGAAATAGTCCATGTTCTTCCGGGATATTCAGAGAAATCATTCGCGCTACAGCTGGTTCACTTATTTGTTGTGAACTGAAAAGAAAGTCATCAAGAATCTGGTTAATTAATCGAGACTGTTGATGTAATTTGGTGACAAAGTGCTGATTTTTACTTTTATTAATATTTGATAATATCTGTTGACAAAACAGCGGAATACTTGCTTCAATTCGTAACGAGATGTTATGAGCAGGATCGTGACGGAACGGGTCATCAATGATGACAACATGATTTTCTGGTTGAGATGTCTCTATGAGTTGTAGAAAGATTTTGGATGTAATGTGACTACCAATTTGTAGAACTGTTTCTAAGGGTTGTTCATTGTTAAATATAT
>JAQYWP010001094.1 GCA_029379285.1 Rhizonema sp. PD38 | reverse complement strand
TCGCATCACTAATTGCTCAAATTGGTTTGGGAGCACAGCCTGCTTTTACCTTACCTGTTTATCAAGTCCGCAGTCCTCTAGAATTACCACTTTATCTTGGCTTAGGTTTGGGAGCCAGTCTGGTTTCTTTAACATATACTCAAGCAATACGTTTGGTAAAAGCTTGCTTTGATGGGCAGGTATCGCCTTTGCAATGGCTCGGACGCATACCGAAACCAATTCACCCCATTATTGGCGGTGTCATTATTGGCACCACAGCTTTACACTTTCCACAAATTATGGGGATCGGTTATGAAACTGTGGAAGCAATGCTTCAGGATGTGAAGTTTCCACTCCAAATTTTAGTTATGCTGCTCTTTGTCAAGCTAGTGATGACAGCAATTAGTTCTGGCAGTGGTTTTGTTGGTGGTGTATTTGCACCAGCAATGTTTTTAGGTGCTTCTTTCGGATCTGTTTATGCTAAAGTGCTTGCTCAATTAATTCCAGGAATCAGCGATTATATGGCAGCAGCGCCTGCGTATGCAATGGTGGGAATGGCAGCTATGCTCGCAGCAAGTGTTAGAGCTCCATTAACAGCAATTTTATTGCTGTTTGAATTAACACGAGACTACCGTATTGTCTTACCTTTGATGGCAGCAGTTGGTTTAAGCGTTTGGCTGGTAGAACTGTTAAAGCCGACTTCCAATTCTAACTCGAATTTAAATCAGATTGGTCTTGCTGAGTTGAAAGACGAGCAGGCAGATATTATGAGCCAAATTTTAGTAGAAGATGCCATGTCTACTTGTCCGAAAAAGCTGTTAGCAACAATGAAAGTGTTAGAGGCAGCTTTAGAAATGACAGAAAATCGCACGCGTCACGCTTTAGTCATTGATGAAGCAGGGCGATTGGTTGGTATTCTTTCTCTAGAAGATATCAACCGCACCCTTTCGATGAGTCAAAATTACTCAACACCAACTGAAATTTCGGCTAATTTTCATCAAACACTCATTAATATCTGTACTACTGAAATTCTCTATGCCTATAGAGATGAACCCTTATCTGAAGCTTTCAAGCGGATGGCTAGTAGAGGTTTACAACAGTTACCTGTTGTAACGCGAGATAACCATGAGAGCATTTTAGGTTTATTGCAACGCGAGCAAATTGCTTTAACCTGCAACGTAGCAGTTACCCGTGAGGCACTCCGCCACTATTTACCCATTGCCCTCAAAGCAGATGCTCTCTTAACTTCTAACAGTTAAGAGTAAGGAGTAAGGGCTTTCCTTGACCAATTGATTTTGGCTCTGGTTAAGTTATCTGCTAAAACCTGCCTGTACAGGAGGCGCGGAATGAGAAACTGAAACTTACGAGCCAACGGCTAAATTTTCAGCATTTAGCCGTTAATCATCAGCTATCAGCATACATTACTCGTGTGAATAGCCGTATGTCTGAAGGTTCATATTCCTCAGCTTCTTACAACACGACTACTCGACTGCCGATAGCTGAATGCTTAACCTAAATTAACTGTTCAAGCTGTCGCTTCCATCGGTTCCATACCGTCTTTCTCCTCTGAGTCTACTTGCCTAAGACGAATGTGCTTTTTGCCTAAAGTAATTATAAACTCATCGCCAGGAAGAAGATTCATCTGTTTAGTATAAGCTGAACCTATGAGTAAATTCCCATTGGACTGCACGCTAATTCTGTAACTAGCACTGCGTCCACCACGCCCGTTTGCACTAGGAGCGCTGTCTAACTGAATGCCTTCAGCATCAATCAGGGCATTCAAGAATTTCATCATATTAACGCGCTCTATACCATTTTTCGTAACGGTATAGTAGCCGCACTTTTTAGCTTTTTCTTCCTTGCTAAGGCTTTCTAGCTCTTTAACATGTTTGAGTAGATCTTCACCGACAAGGGGGTCAATTTTTTTCTGTTTAGCCATCAACTTAGATCAAAAACGAATGATTGAATCGATTTTATTTTAACTGAGGTTGAGCTAATGCGATCGCCATCATTTATTTTTTTCTGTCAGTTTAGGCAAATATATTGCACCGAAGCTCATTAGAATTATTATAGGATGACCAATATTGATAATCAAAGCATGAACTTTTAAAGAAAGTGGGCAATCATGATAACTATAATTTGTAAATGACTGCTACACTGTATTTGTTTCGCTTTCAGTTCGGCAGGTATCAAAAATTTGTCTGCTTGCCTGAGTTAGATCATCGGTACATGGCATTATAAGCAAAACTAAACCGAAGTCGTTATCAGAAGAATGCATAACTTAGAATACACAAGACAAGGGGCAAGACAAGTGAGGGGTATAAACCCTCCACCAATTAAATCTAAGTTGTGCGTTCTCTCTTAATCAAAGAATGAAAATAAGTTGTTCACCCTTTTACCTTTAACAGAACAATATTGACTTGCCACCTAGTTATACATAATCTCTCTATACTCTGACTCATAAGTGAGAGATTTCTTGCTTACTTTAAGCTAACGCTTAGAAGCAGAGGGTCAACCAAAGATGGTTAACGTCTGGACAAATGATAAAGGACAAAGAAACGCGAAAATGAAGTTAACGACCAGAGGACATTATAGTGTCAAAGCTTTGCTCGATTTGAGCTTACAACCAGAGTACGGTCCTGCATCTACCAGAGCGATCGCTACTCGCCAAAATATTCCTGCGCCTTATCTAGAAAAACTTTTCATCGAAATGCGTCGTGCAGGGTTAGTCAAATCAATTCGCGGCAGCATCGGTGGATACCAACTGGCACGAGCACCTGTAAAAATTTCTGTAGGAGAAATTTTAGAAGCAGTGGGTGAAACTATTGAACCTTTACCCCATCACCAAACAAAACCCATACAAACTGAAGACTGGGTAACATTTAGCCTTTGGAAGAAGCTGCACCAAAAACTGAAAGAAGCTTTATACAGTATTACTTTAGCAGACCTTTATTACGATGCTCGTAGTTGGCAAGCCTCTCTTGGAGAAGAAGCTAGTTTTATTGTTTAACAAACTAATACCATATTGGATTTGGCAAAAAGTGGGCGGTGATCCAAGCCTTGCTAGTAAGAGTGCAACGCTCTTCGTTTCTCGCTCCTGCTTCCTTGCTCCTCTCAATTTCGGAGGGAACCCATTGCAGTGGGAACGGACGTCGTAGTAGGACAACAGAGCGTTGAGAGCTTCGCTCTTATCTTGCATTCTGCACCAAAACGCGCTCTTGTGCTTCGTGTTACTTATGCACTTACTAGT
>JAQYWP010001093.1 GCA_029379285.1 Rhizonema sp. PD38 | reverse complement strand
GGGAAAATATACAATGAAATTGTGAGCATCAATAAGAACAATAAATTCAATAGTTTGGAAGGAATGTATGGAACCTTTTAGTTTCTTTTCCGACATTAAGTATAAAGGTAACCCCTACAAAATTTTGCAAAAAATATGCAATACTTTCTTAAGTCCTTTGTGACTATTTCTGCATTGTCTTCCTTAGTCGTTGCTCCGATGTTTCTTTCAGCCGGTCAAGCTTCTGCTGAAGAGAAAGGAACTGATGCAAGCTATGTTGGTGCTGGTATTTCTGCTGGAGTTACAAATGGTGGTAGTAAAACTGGTGGCGATGCAGCTAAATTCGGTGGGAATGTAACAGGTCGCTTGAAGTTAGATAATACACCTCTTTCTGTACGCACTCATGTCCTTTGGAGTAATGAGACGGCTACAGTAGTTCCGCAGGTTTCCGTAGATGCAGGAATTGCTAAAAATACTAATGCTTATGTAGGTGCTGGCTACTCTTTTGTAGAAGATCAAGGCAAACCAACTCCTTTAGGTAACAAAAACGGAGTAGCGGTAACTGCTGGTGTAGAATCTGAAGTCTCTAAAAACTTTATGGTTTACAGCAATGCGACTTTAGGAGTTAATACTTACAAACACAGTCCGGCTTCTGCCCTTAGCATTAATAGTGGTGTAGGCTTACGCTTTAAATAAAACTGAAATATCGTCTTCCTCTGTTACACTTTTTGAAAAGCAAATTAATAAGTAAGGGTTGTCCTTAGTTATTAGTCATTGGTCATTTGCGACAATAAACTCATGACTCATGACAGACAAGAGCAAAAAAAGTGTAATACAAAGGCACATTTGACTCATAATTAAGATAGCTGGGTTTACTAAGTGTTTCCGCACTGAGAAATCCAGCTTTTTATCATGTTAAAATTATAAAAATCCTCTTTATTCCGACCGAATTGCCGAGGATAAAATAGCCGAAAGGTTGCTTGTAACTTCCGACTTCGGCGCTTACCGATGCCTTATTTGAGAATACTGTACCACTTTAATGGTTAAATCTGCTTCTCCTCCAAACACAACCCGTAAGCCTTCCAAAGTAGAAGTCCTCAAGGAACATAGCAATTTTTTGCGCGAACCAGTAGCAACTGAAATACTTCAGGATACAACTCACTTTAGTGAAGATGCGGTTCAAATACTGAAGTTTCATGGCTCTTACCAACAGGATAACCGCGACAATCGGATTAAGGGACAGGAAAAAGATTACCAGTTCATGCTACGGACAAGAAATCCTGGTGGGTTTGTACCGCCACAACTCTATCTAACTTTAGATAAGTTGGCAGATGATTATGGTAATCACACCTTGCGAGTAACCACTCGACAAGGATTTCAGGTACATGGGATTTTAAAGAAAAATCTCAAGGCATCAGTTGCCGCTATTATCAAAAATCTGGGTTCAACGTTGGGCGCTTGCGGCGACTTAAACCGCAACGTTATGGCTCCTCCTGCTCCCTTTAAAAATAAACCTGAGTATCAGTATGCTTGGGAATATGCTGATAATATTGCTCAATTACTGACACCACAAACTGGCGCTTATTACGAGATTTGGCTGGATGGAGAAATGGCAATCAGCGCCGAAGAAAATCCAGAGGTAAAAGCGGCAAGACAGCGTAATGGGACTGGGACAGTCTTCCACGACACAGAAGAACCTATCTATGGTTCTCATTATATGCCCCGCAAGTTCAAAGTTTCGGTAACAGTTCCGGGGGATAATTCAATTGATCTGTACACTCAAGACCTCTCTTTAGTCGTCATTACGAATGACTCTTCTGAATTGGAGGGATTTAACGTATTTGCTGGTGGCGGTTTAGGAAGAACACATAACAAGGAAGAAACTTTTGCTCGTTTGGCAGATCCAATTTGCTACGTAGCAAAAGAAGATGTATACGACATCATCAAGGCAATTGTCGCTACTCAAAGAGATTACGGCGATCGCACGGATCGTCGTCACGCCAGGTTGAAATATTTAATCCAAGACTGGGGCGTCGAGAAGTTCCAGTCGATGGTTGAAAAGTACTTTGGCAAACAACTGGCACCCTTTAAACCCCTGCCAGACTTTAAATATCAAGATTTCCTGGGTTGGAATGAACAAGGTGACGGGAAACTTTTCTTGGGCATTTCCGTTGAAAATGGTCGCATTAAGGATGAAGGAAGCTTCCAACTGAAAACTGCCTTGCGGGAAATTGTTAAAAAATTTAACTTACCCATCCGCCTGACACCCCATCACAACGTCATCTTTTGCGATATTGTACCCAAAAATAAGCAAGCAATTCAAAAGATTCTCAACACTCACGGCGTTGTCTTTAATCCTGAGGAAATTGAACCGCTAGTTAGGTATGCAATGGCTTGCCCAGCAATGCCGACTTGCGGCTTGGCAGTTACCGAATCGGAAAGAGCAATACCGGGAATTTTGGAGCGAATTCGTACACTTTTAGATAAAAATGGTTTACAAAAAGAGCATTTTGTGGTAAGGATGACTGGCTGCCCTAATGGCTGCGCTCGTCCTTATATGGCGGAACTTGGCTTTGTCGGTAGCGCTCCGGAGGCTTACCAACTGTGGCTAGGAGGTTCGCAAGATCAAACGCGGCTAGCATTACCTTACATGGAACGGCTGCACCAGAATGATTTGGAAACCCAGCTAGAACCAATTTTTGTGTACTTCCGGCAGTTACGCCAACCAGAAGAAAGATTTGGGGATTTTTGCGATCGCGTCGGTTTCGATGCCATCCGCGAGTTTGCGGCTAAGTACGAATCGGAAACTGCTGTTCAGCCAGACATAACCGACGACAGCGATGGTTTAGTGGAGACAATGGCAGACTCGACAGCGGCATCCGTGACAGAAGAAAGCGAGCAGCAGGTAGTCGCGATCGCCAATACAACCACGGCATCAAACAAAGCACGGCATCGCATTAGTGTCAAGGATGAAGTTTACAGCAATCTCAAGAAAGTTGCTGAAAGTAAAGGAAAGTCGATGACTGACTTGGTAAATGATGCGCTGAAAGGTTACTTGGAAAATCTGTAGCCCAAACCTCACCCCCTTCCCCCTCTCCGTAAGCGGAGAAGGGGCACGAAAATAAGACCCCCGACTTCGTAAAAGTTATCGGGGGTCTGGGTCTTGAGAGCAGCTAGAATTGCTATAATAGAATACTAATACCAATTTGAAAAAAGAATGCGACAGATGATAAATATATATAGAGAGGTGGTG
>JAQYWP010001092.1 GCA_029379285.1 Rhizonema sp. PD38 | reverse complement strand
TCGCAGGAATTCCTTTTACTATTGGCACATTTTTTGTTGCACCCAGTCAGGCAAACGCCGCTCATCTATCCAATCAGATCGCACAGATTTCACAAAACAGCCCCGATGATGGACCGAGGAGACCTGAAGAGGAACCGAGGAGACCTGATGACAAACCACAGAACAAGCATCGAAGACCCCGCCCACATCAAAAAAAGCGTCCTCCCCAACCTCCTATCGACAGACCAGATGAACCCCCGAGAGATCGCCCTGAGTAGCGATCGCACATAGCGGATAACGAACTGGAGAGCGATTTTCAGATGTATAGACCACAGTTTTGGAGTGGGTAAGGGTATTATCTAAATATCTAAGTACATCCAATATAATTTAAAACCTACCCATACACGAGTGATGTAGTCCATTAGGAGTGAAAACTGCTTTAGAATTACAGTTTTGTAATTCTAAAGCATGGCTAACTGTCATTGTGTGCCAGTTGAATCATAAATGTCAACTTTTGGAGAATAAGTAGATGGACTGACTTCAAAGCAAAATTTGTTGCACTCGATTTCTTCATCGAAGAAGTGTTCCCCCAATGATGGAGGAGAAATCTGCAAAGTATTGCCTCTATAGTTTAAGCACGTCCATCTCTTTGAAAAAGCAGTATGAAAAGCAATGCTCGTCAAGTAGGTCGGATTCTGAGTCGAAGACAGGTACTTGCTTTATTCAGAGCAGCAGGAGCAGCCCTGCTTGTTGTCTGTATACCTAGAACATCTAACGTTGCACAGGCAGAGTCGAGTACAGATGCAGCAGCAGATTCGACAACGTTGCCGAATTGTGTCGTTAGTCCGCAGCAGACCGAAGGACCCTATTTTGTGGACGAGAAACTCAACCGTTCAGATGTCCGCTCCGATCCGACAGACGGTTCAGTGAAAGAAGGCTTGCCTCTCCAACTGACGCTGCGTGTTTCTCAAGTCGGTAATACTGGCTGCACACCTCTTGCAAATGCCACAGTGGATATTTGGAACTGTGACGCACTTGGCGTCTACTCCGACGTGTCAGATCCAAGTTTTAATACCGTCGGGCAAAAGTTCCTGCGCGGGTATCAATTGACAGACGCGGATGGAACCGTCCAGTTTACAACCAACTATCCTGGTTGGTACGAAGGCAGAACCGTTCATATGCACTTTAAGATCCGCACAGATGCGACGTCAGGGCAGAGTTATGAGTTTACGTCACAGTTGTACTTTGATGATTCGATCACAGATCAAGTAGACGCACAAGAACCATATGCAAGCAAAGGACAGCGCACACTGAAGAATGCTGGAGACGGAATCTACAATAACGGTGGAGACCAATTATTGCTCGCACTTACCGAAACAAGCGATGGTTACGCTGCAACATTCAATATTGGGCTTAACATGGATTCGACTTCAGATAGCGACAGCAGCACTCTGATGCCGAGCGGTCCCCAACAAGGAACAGCACCGAATGGGAACCCGCCCCCTGGATTTGCCCCAGACCAAATGGGACAACCGTCCACATAACTAACTCGTTAGACCCAATATCCGGATGTCTTTTGGGGGATAAACTCAAGTACTTGGGTGAAACAGAGAGACCACGCATTAATCCACACAAAACGCGTATCAAGAGCCAATTCAAGCTATTTATTAGGAGAGATTAAGAATTTATTTTAATAAATGGCTTGATCTGATCGCCTTGTGTAAAA
Organism: Rhizonema sp. PD38; assembly: GCA_029379285.1. Classification (GTDB taxonomy): domain Bacteria; phylum Cyanobacteriota; class Cyanobacteriia; order Cyanobacteriales; family Nostocaceae; genus Rhizonema. Next base: position 1,528 of record JAQYWP010001092.1, on the reverse strand, counting down.
AACGAGTAAACCTTGCAATTTAACTGTTTAACGAATCTAAATTCCGCATAACTTCAAGTTCCTCACGGATCAAAGAACGCAAACTTAAGTTCTTGTGGATTTACACGATAGGGGCACTTAGGTTCAAAGTACCCCATAAACAGGCTATTATCAGGCAGATTTTACTATTTAGCGTTGTTTCTCACAGTTTCCACATCCAACTTCAACCGTTCCGCAATCTGCTCAATAGTTAATCCCAACTCTAATAAGATTGGAATTGTCTCTAGCTTAGTCTTGAGAACACCTTCCTCCACACCTTCTTGATAAACTTTACTCTTTCTCAGTGATTCTAAATTCAGCATAGCTTCAAGTTCCTCTCGGCTTAAGTTGACAAACTTAAGTATGATCCCTGTTCGGATCTCAATTAGGATTGCTATGTTTACTCTTATACAAATGCTGGAATTTTTACGTCAAACTATACACCGTAACTTATAGAGTAGTCAATGAAGTGTATTTGACGTAGAACGGGCTGACTCATAAGTTTCCTTTATCAATCGTGAAAAACGAGCAACTTTTTTGAATTCTTGATAAACTGTATCACAGGTTAGTATTTTTTTGATGATGCCAAAGGCAACGGCTTAAGCCGTATCGCAAAAGTTTTCGGTATGCTGAAACTGATTTCTATAAGAAAGACACAACCTCTCACCATCACTTTGCCTCAAGGGATGATGGAGATCGCATTGGATGGGGATGATCAAGGAACGAAAACTTAAGCTTTTCTGGATTTACATGATAGGGGCACTTGGGTTCAAAGTACCCCGATAAACAGTCTATTACCAAACGGGTTTTACTGTTGAGCGTTTTTTCTCACAGTTTCCACATCCAACTCTAGAGATTCAGCAATCTGCTCAATGCTTAAGCCTAGCTTTATTAATCTGGGAATTGTCTCCAGTTTAGTTTTAAGAACACCTTCCTCCACACCTTCCTGATAAACTTTACTCTTTCTCAATGATTCTAAATTCAGCATAGCTTCAAGTTCCTCTCGGCTCAAGTTGACAAACTTATCAATTACTACTATTTTAATAAATTCTAAGACTTTTTCCTCCAAAGTGACATCAGTCAACTCCTGCTTAGCTTGACTTATTAACTGTCTGGCAAGTTCTCCAGTTTTTTCTTTACTTTTGTTCTCGACTATCAAACGCATCACTCCCACAGCAATAGATTGATTGGGAGTTTTCGCAAGTTCATCAAGATAAAAGCAACGTAAATGCGGTAGAAATAAGTTTAAGTATCTAGGGAAATGTCCTTCATTACTTTTTTTGTTATATATGACGACAGCGTACCACTCTTCATTAGGTGGTTGATATTGAGTCAAATAAAGAACCACTTTTGCAACGAGTTGGTTATAAAAATTATCATCATTATAAGACTGAGCTTCAATAAAGTAGATTGGTTCTTGGGGGGAAGCTTCACTTGTTGATAGCAAGCCATCTAAACGAAAACTCCTCTGTTTAATTTCTGGAGCGCTAAACTTATAAATGCTTGGGTC
>JAQYWP010001091.1 GCA_029379285.1 Rhizonema sp. PD38 | reverse complement strand
GTGTAGAGTGTGTTAAGCGAAGCCGCAGGGCACCATCGACGAGAATCTACAGGGATCTTTATTTGAAAGTTCCTTAGTGTGGTGGTAGACCAAGGCGTTGGCGCTTGCGCCTGTCACGCTTGAAGAAGGTGGTGAAGGCTACTTCCAGCATCAGTACTGCCGATAGGCAAACCCCGTTCCACCGCCAGTAACTCCAGCCATAGGCACCGAGAAACGACCCTAAAGCTCCCCCAATAAAGTAAAAGGTGATGTAGATAGCGTTCAAACGACTGTGAAACTCTGAAGGTAGACTGTAAATTCTTGCCTGGTTTGAAACCATAGTGCTTTGCACACCTAAATCAAGCAGAATTACGCCGATAATCAATCCGAGAATTTGATGACCAAATACCCAGAATATCAGAAACGATGAAGTTGTAATCACTAGGCCCAACCCGACAGTCAACTTAGGGTTTCTCGAGTCGGCTAACTTCCCCACTATTGGAGCTGCTGCTGCTCCCACTACACCGACTAACCCAAACAACCCCGTCACCTCACTACCATAGTGATAAGGCGGTTGTGCTAGCAGAAAAACGAGGGTACTCCAAAAGGCACTGAAAGCTCCAAAAGACATCGCTCCTGCCAGGGAAGCCTCACGCAATACAGAGTGTTCTTGTATCAATTTGAACAAAGAGCCGATAAGCTGCGGATAAGGAACTCGCAGTGAAGGTTGGCTTTTCGGCAGCATCCGGAATAAAACGATCGCCATCACAATCATCAGCCCACTAACAAGCCAAAACATCGCCCGCCAGCCCAAAGTCGCTCCCACAAAACCACTAACTGTTCGTGCTAAGAGAATTCCGATGAGCAACCCACTCATCACCATACCAACAATTTTTCCCCGTTGCTGCGGTTTTGCCAGTTGTGCCGCAAAGGGAACTATTAACTGAGGTGTAATCATAGTTATGCCCATCATTAAACTTGCCACTGACAAGCAAGCAAGGTTAGGTGACACAGCCGTCACTCCCAACGCCACGGCTGTTAACATCAGCATTGTCAAAATTAATCCCCGCTTCTCCATCAAGTCGCCCAATGGCACGAGCAGGAAAATTCCCACAGCATAGCCAATCTGCGTCAGCATGGGAATTAACCCAGTGGCGTGAGCAGAAGCATGAAAGCTTTGTTGTAAAAGCGCCAGCAAGGGTTGGTTGTAGTACAAATTAGCAGCAGCAGCCCCACTGGTAATTGCCATGATCCAGACAAGGCTGCTTTTTAATGAATCTTGGCTTGCAGATGCAGTTTTCATAAATGGTATTCACGAGATGGGATTTCAATCTTGATTCTTAGGAGTTGGTTTCTGCATGGTTATCTGCTTATTTATTAACGATTATCGATAATCGTTATGATTGAATATAGATTATCGATAGTTTATAGTCAACAAAGAAGAGAGATTATCTTGACAGATGAAGTTGAAGCGTGAATGCATGAGTGATCGCCTCAAGCAAGTGCTGTTAGAGCGCATCCTTGATGGCACTTATCAACCGGGCGATCGCTTAGTTGAATTGCAAATTGCTCGGGAAATGGAGACAAGTCAAGCACCTGTAAGAGAAGCACTCCACGAGCTAGAAGCAATGGGCTTAGTAGAATCGGAAGCTTATCGAGGAACTCGTGTACGGCAAGTTAGCGCCGAAGAATTGCAGGAATCGTACCAAGTGCGAGCAATTTTAGAAGAGATGGCAGCGCAGTTAGCCGCTCCCAAGTTATACAAAAATCCCCTACCTTTACAAACGGCACATGCAGCAGTGCAAGCCGCCGCACAGGCAGGGGATGTTGATGCTCACGCCAAACTCGACGCAGCTTTCCATCGGCTTATTGTCGAAACGAGCGGTAACAGCGTCCTTTTACGTGTGTGGGATTCCTTGAGCTTTGAAACTTGGACACGAATCAATTTAATGTTAATCAAAAGTAAAACCGTCGATTTACAATCATTGATTGAGGAACATCAGCAAATTGTCGATGCATTCATGCTATGCGATGGCAAAACTGCCGGAAGGTTATTACATCAACATCTTGAAGCAGCCATAAAGATTGCATAGGATGATTATCACTCTTGGACTGCATCTCAAAACTTTTGCATATTCATACTGACTGGATCAAAACCTCTGGAAAAGCGTGTACTATTGTCATAGTAAGCGCCACTGAGATCGGCACCATACAATTTGGCTTTGTTGAGCCTAGCTCCCCTCAAATTTGCTTGATGGAGATTGACGCCACTGAGGTTTGCTCGCGTCAAGTTCGCTTTAGCTAAGTTGGCTCCTCCTAAGTTGGCTCCCCACATTTTAGCTTTAGCTAGGTTAGCTCCTGTTAAGTCTGCTGCAAATAAATTTATTCCAACTATGTTGGCTTCAATAAGCTTAGCTCCTCTTAATTTAGCTGTGGAAAAATCTCTTTCTCCTGCAGCGTAACGTTGCTTTAGTTCGTCAGCATTCATGTTTTACCTTCCTTCATGAGTAAAACAGAAGCTATCTGTTCCCATTCCTCAGCGAGTGGCAAATGAGACTCTGGCTGCTCGCCGCGTTTATACCAGTAACGAGCGTTAATCTCATCACCCTCTTCTCGATGTAAATATGCGTGAATCCACGCACTATCAGCATCACTGGCATCTTGGACTAATTCATGTGCGGTGTCCCAGTTACCTTTTCTAAGATGCCACATTGCCTGTAACCGTCTTGGCAGTGACTCAGGACATTTTTGCTGTTCTGTAAGTTCCTTAAATTCCTCTAAAGTCATCATTTGAAAAAAGGGTGTGGGGAGTAGGGAGGAGCCACTGTGCAATCGCGCTTTATAGAAATTCACGCCAGTGGCTGTGGGAAATTAGGAAAAAGGGAATGGAAAGATAATTATCTGTTTGCCCATGCCCAATGTCCTTTTTCCCAATTACTAATTACCAAGCAATATATATGTCTGATTATCAACTTAACGTTATTATATCCAGCCTCAAGAAGAGTACCACTTTGCGGTATTAAAAATTAAAAAAGTCAATATGCTTAAGCTTTGTGGCTGATAGGAGTCTAAATGATTACAAAGAAAGCGCTCTTGTTAAACACCATAATCATGAATGGTAACGTTTGTAATAATCGATACAATATATTGCCAGATTCAAAAACAGGGGCTTGTATCATTAATGAAACAATTAAAAATTATTTCTCAGGTTTTAATTTTCAATTTTCAAGAGTTTCTCTTCCCCACTCCTATTACAG
>JAQYWP010000165.1 GCA_029379285.1 Rhizonema sp. PD38 | reverse complement strand
CATATGCTGCAAAATGGGCAGTCAATTTGCATTCTGTGGAACCGGGAGTTGCCACCCGCCGCTACACCGACTTTTTACTAGCAACAGCTTGGAGCGGAGATGTGGGATTGACGGCTGCGGCTATGTCGCCTTGTATGCGTCTATATGCATTTTTAGGAGAACAGTTAGCTCATGGTGGTATTCCCAATCATCGATATGCAGACTGGATTCGGACTTATAGCAGCCCAGATTTTCCTTCCCTAGCGCAAAAATTAGAAAATTTAGTCGAAAGTTACGCTTCTACCACAGCCTTATTACACTCAACTTACCGTTATGCAATGCTGTGCGAGCGAGATTTTTTTCAAGCCGCTTGGGTTGAGCAATCTTGAATGCATTGACTTCCATCAAACTTTCGGATTTTTTTTTAATTTCAAATCTTGATTCTAATGTTACTCCCAACAGGAGTGTAAGATTACCTATCTTCTTGACTTCAAACTTGACTTCAAACTTGGCGTTCTTGGCGTCTTGGCGGTTTTATCGATATTCTTAAGCGCGGGAAGGGAGTAAGATTTGTATTCCTTACTCTTCGTAATTTCTTATGTACGTCTACATAAGAAATCTGTCCTTACGGGACAATACGGTTTGCTCTTGATGTTTCATCTACCCTAAACTTATGGACAGACGCGACATGTGGAGTCTCTAGACTGCGGACAATTGATAGAGTGCCTGAGCAGAAGTTGTCTTCCTTACTCTTCGCAATTTCTTATGTACGCGTACATAAGAAATCTGTCCTTACCCGGCAGATAAAGTAATATCTACGCTAACTATAAGTGATCGCGGTATTGACTCATTAGACCAAATTTTTGATAACACAAGGAAAGCTAGTGGTGAACATACGTTCGATCAAATTAGCCTATCCCCGAACCATCTATAACTTTTGGAGTTATGAGATTCGGCATTTTAGTGGGAAGAGCAAAGCTCCGTCAAAAAAAGTGAACATTTCTGCTTCATTTTTCAACTATTGATGGAAATATAGGCTATGTAGCTTGTGTTTTAGCAAGGAATGTATGTTAAGAAATATAACGTACACCAATAACTGATAAACTTTCTGGTTTGAGGGATACTACTAATAAAGTTATTTTGAACTAAGGGCAATGAATCTAGATGAGCTGTTAAGTCGTTATCAGGCAGGAGAGAGAAATTTCAAGGGTGCTAACCTCATTGGTGGTTACCTGAATGAAGTCAATCTTAGCGGAGCCAGTTTGCATGGAGCATCCCTTAGCGAAGTAGATTTGAGTAAAGCAACCCTGGTAGGAACAGATCTTCGAGAAGTCTCTCTCGTAAGAGCCAACCTAAGTGGAGCCAACTTGAGTGGAGCTAACCTGAGTGGGGCTAATCTGTTTGAAGCAAAGCTAACAGGTGCTATACTTAATCAAGCAGACCTGAAGATGGCAGATTTAATAGATGCAGACTTAACTGCAGCAAACTTACAGGGAGCAAATATGTACGGGGCTTATATGACTGGAACAAAGTTCCAAGGTGCAATTATGCCAGATGGTACAATTCACAACGATTGAAGTCTTTGATTAGTGCTGAGTGCTGAGTAAAAAAGAGCCTTGAGTTAAAATTTTTCTTTTTCCAGCTGAGTATAAAATTTACAGCAATTAGGGTAAATGAACTACGTCTTTTTTGTCTTACGCACAAAGTAGCAAAAAAGAGGACAGTACATCCGAAGGTTTCCCACAGGAAGAATCTGTCCATCGCAAAGAATACTTTCATTGTGATCTAAATATCTGAAAATTGCTGTAAAGGAGAATAAAAAGGATTCTTTATACTCAGCACTCAGAACTGTTTTAATGAGTCGCTACTCTGATATTTTGAGATAATATCAATAATTTATCAAGAAATAAAGATGTCAGACAATTTTAGAAGCAAAGTTGTGACGCAAGGGGTGCAGCGATCGCCGAATCGAGCAATGCTGCGTGCTGTTGGTTTTAAAGATGAAGATTTTATCAAAGCAATTGTAGGCATTGCCAATGGTTACAGCACCATCACTCCCTGCAATATGGGAATTAACAAACTGGCGCAAAGAGCAGAAGCAGGCGTTAAAAATGCTGGGTCGATGCCGCAAATGTTTGGCACAATCACTATTAGCGATGGCATTTCGATGGGAACTGAAGGGATGAAATATTCCCTTGTATCACGGGAAGTCATTGCAGATTCGATTGAAACAGCCTGCAATGGGCAAAGTATGGACGGGGTACTGGCAATTGGCGGTTGTGATAAAAATATGCCAGGGGCAATGATTGCGATCGCCAGGATGAACATTCCTGCTATTTTTGTTTACGGTGGCACTATTAAACCAGGAAACTATAAAGGAAACGATCTGACTGTTGTCAGTTCTTTTGAAGCTGTGGGTCAATACAGTGCTGGTAAGATTGACCAAGATGAACTACTAGGAGTCGAACGTAACGCCTGCCCTGGTGCTGGTTCCTGTGGAGGAATGTATACAGCAAATACTATGTCTAGTGCGATTGAGGCAATGGGGATGAGTCTACCTTACTCCTCGACGATGGCAGCCGAAGATGTTGAAAAAGCAGAGAGTGCAGAAAAGTCTGCCTTCGTTTTAGTAGAAGCAATTCGCAATTCCATTTTGCCTCGACAAATTATTACTCGGCAATCGATTGAGAATGCGATTGCTGTCGTCATGGCTGTAGGTGGTTCAACAAATGCAGTACTGCATCTTTTAGCGATCGCTCACGCAGCTGGTGTGGAACTTTGTCTCAACGACTTTGAAACTATCCGCGCCCGTGTCCCTGTTCTGTGTGATTTAAAACCCAGTGGCAAATACGTGGCCACAGATCTTCACAAAGTCGGTGGCATTCCTCAAGTTATGAAAATGCTACTTGTGCATAACTTGCTTGATGGTGATTGCATAACTATATCCGGTCAAACTATCGCACAAGTATTAGCAGATGTTCCTTCTGAACCACCAGCCAATCAAGATGTTATTCGTCCTTGGAACAAACCAATGTATGCTCAAGGACACTTAGCCATCCTTAGAGGGAACCTAGCAGAAGAAGGAGCAGTCGCCAAAATTAGTGGAGTGAAGGTGCCAAAAATCACTGGTCCAGCACGAGTTTTTGAATCTGAGGAATTCTGCTTGAATGCGATTTTAGATAAAAAAATTAACCCAGGCGATATCATCGTCATCCGCTACGAAGGACCTAAAGGTGGTCCTGGTATGCGAGAAATGTTAGCACCCACTTCAGCAATCATCGGTGCGGGTTTGGCAGATTCTGTGGGATTAATTACCGATGGACGATTCTCTGGTGGTACTTACGGAATGGTTGTAGGTCATGTTGCACCAGAAGCAGCAGTTGGAGGTGCGATCGCTTTAGTGGAAGAAGGTGATCTGATCGCCATCGATGCTCAAGCCCGTTTACTACAATTGCAAATATCTGAAGAAGAGTTAGCCCATCGCCGCGAGCGCTGGCAACCGATTCCACCCCGTTATACAACTGGTGTGCTGGCAAAATATAGCAAATTAGTCTCTTCAAGCAGTCTAGGTGCTGTCACCGATCTGGACTTGTTTTGAGAAATTGATTTCTGATTATTATGCAAAGGCACAAAGACTCAAAGTTTTGTTTGTGCCTTTGCACTTTTCAGTTGCGATCTTTCAGATAACTGCGCCGAACAAGTCGGGAAACCCGTGATAGCCAGCTTTCCTCGGCTTTGAGTAAACTTTATCAAGATACCAACATACGAAAGCAAACTCCCGCCAGGATGAGAAAAGGTATTCCTGCGACAAGGGGAAGGATCATTCCGCCAACACCGACAATCACACTTACTGTCCCCACTACAGCTAAGACTGGATTTTTAATTGCTTTCCATAATGCATCCATTGATTTTCTCCTGTAATGACTTTGCTTGGAAAAGATTTTTGATTAATTCTGAGTCTTATGTAAATTTGTAATAATGACTTTAGTCATATACTTTGAAAGCGCTCTCTGAATCTAACGACAAACTCATCAGAACTGATCAAACAGACCACTTGGTTGTCTATTTTTGAACTAATTTCGCTTCCTCCCTACTAACTCACTACCATTCTTAGACTGCTATGTGATGACTCCTATTTCAAAATAGATTATTTCCGTGAGACTTCCGTCTATCAACAGAAAGAAAAGCGCGATCACGCTGTAATCTGCGACCAACCGCTCGCTAAGGTAGAATGCGGCGATCGCCAGAAACATTCTCTTCAATAGACAAATCATACTCTTCCTACCTTCGGTCAATCAACTTCTCCCTTCCCGGTGTAAGATTACCTATCTTCTGGAGCTCCTTTCTTGGCTGCCTTGGCGTCTAAAGCCCTTCGGGCATGGCTTCGCTAAGGCGGTTTTTTGTATCGGTATTCTTCTGGCGGGAAGGGAGTTGTTCTAACAGCTTTAACGACTGCTATACCTAAGGGAGGATGCGGTAAGCGCGGAAAATTTTGACAAATCTAATACAGAAAAATGTAGAGACGTAATATGTCACGTCTCTACATTTATGAGTTAGCAGTTAGCCTGGATGACTCAGCTATATACCTAATTTTTTTATAGCTGAGGGCACGAGTGCTGACTTTCTCTAACTCACAGTAGCAAGTTGTTGCTTGAAGAAAGCTTGTAAAACTCTTTCAGCGATTTGCGGACTTGTTAAACCTAGATCTGCGTGAGATTCATTCGGTTGGGCATGATCGACTAAGATATCTGGGACACCAATGCGTTTTACAGGAACAACAATATCAGCATCTAACAAAGCTTCAGCCACAGCAGAACCAAAGCCACCCATAACACAACCTTCTTCTAAAGTGATTACACGCCCAATCTTTTGAGCTAAAGGTAAAATCAATTCAGTATCTAAAGGCTTGGCGAAACGGGCATTAATCACAGTCGCTTCGATGCCATGTTCGCTGAGGATTTCGGCTGATTGCAGGGCAGGGTAAACCATTGTACCATAACCTAGCATTAATACATCATCACCGTTGCGAAGAATTTCGGCTTTGCCAATCTCCACGGGTTCCCAGCCATCTTCCATCAAGGGTACACCAAAGCCATTACCGCGAGGGATACGCATAGCGATCGGACCGTTAATATGGTTAACACCAGTCACCACCATCCGTTGAAGTTCCGCCTCATCTTTAGGTGCCATCAGCACCATGTTAGGAATACAACGCAAGTAGGCGATGTCGTACATACCTTGGTGAGTCGGACCATCAGCACCCACAATTCCCGCCCTGTCCATGCAGAAGAACACTGGCAGGTTTTGGATGCATACGTCGTGAATGATTTGGTCGTAGGCACGCTGGAGGAAGGTAGAGTAAATTGCAGCGACAGGACGCATACCTTCAGATGCCAGTCCGGCAGCGAGGGTAACGGCATGTTGTTCGGCAATTCCCACATCAATGTACTGATCGGGCAACTTTGCCTGTAATTTGTCTAACCCTGTGCCGGTTGCCATTGCCGCCGTAATCCCAATAATTTTCGGATTTTGTTCCGCGAGTTTGACAAGGGTGTGAGCAAAAACTTTATAGTAGGCGGGGGGTTTGGGTGAACTTACGGGTAGAGCTTTGCCAGTGGTGATATTAAAGGGGTTTTGGGCGTGGTAGCCAACTTTATCAAGTTCTGCAATTTCATAGCCTTTGCCTTTCACCGTTGCCACATGTACCAAAACTGGTCCAGTTGTTTGGTGTGCCTGTTTGAAAGTGGCGATCAATTCCTCTAGATTATGCCCGTCCACAGGCCCAAAGTAAGTAAAACCGAGTTCTTCAAAGACTGCGCCGACTTTGGGAACAGCTAAGCGTTTCATACCTTCTTTGATGCGTGCCAATTCTGGAGAAAGAGATTCGCCAACAAAGGGGATTTGCTTGAACTGCTCCTCAAAGTTATCGGCGAGAAACTGTACTGGTGGACTTAGCCGCATTTTGTTCAGGTAGCGTGGAATCGCCCCTACGTTGGGAGAAATTGACATCTCGTTGTCATTGAGGACAACTAGCAGGTTGGTTTTCGGCAAATGTCCAGCATGGTTAATAGCTTCCAGTGCCATACCGCCAGTTAGTGCCCCATCACCAATAATGGCGACAACTTTAAATTTGTCATCGTTCATATCTCGCGCTAAAGCCATACCTAAAGCGGCTGAAATACTTGTAGAAGCGTGTCCCGCACCGAAGTGGTCAAACTTACTTTCACAACGTTTGAGATAACCCGCAATTCCATCTTTCTGCCGCAGGGTATGAAAGCGACTGTAGCGCCCAGTAATCAATTTGTGGGGATAGGCTTGATGTCCGACATCCCAAATAACTTTATCACAATCTAAATCTAGCGTTTGGTAAAGCCCTAGGGTCAACTCTACAACACCTAACCCTGGTCCCAAATGTCCCCCGGTTACTGCAACGGTTTCTAGATGTTTCTCCCGAATTTGATGGGCAATCTGTTGCAGTTGTCGAATTGATAAACCGTGTAACTGGTTGGGATGGGTAATTTCACTCAGGTGCATATTATAAAGTGTTCCTCTCTTATTTTCGTATTTTTATTTTCCCATGGTCGGGTTGTCAGCCTAATTATACTTAGGAGTTGGGAGTTATGAGTTAGTAGGGACGGGTTTAATTGATATAAAATATAAACAAACACAGCATGTGACAAAACCCGCTCGTACAAGAGGCAAGGGTTTGCAGTCCCTAGTGCAACGGTTTAATAGATATTACAAATTAAATGCAATCCACCTGCCGAAACCGCTCGTACAGGAGGCGCAAAGATAGGAGTAGGATATGGACTATAGCTAGTTATTTTAGGAGTTTTCGGAATGACCGCAGCAGACCCCGTGAAGGTGATGAAGCAGGAAGTCGGCAAAGCTGCAGCTGCTTTGGTACAATCAAGTTCAATTGTTGGGTTGGGTACAGGTTCCACCACGGCGTATGCAATTCAGTTTATTGGCGATCGCTTGAAGTCAGGTGAACTCAAAGATATAGTTGGTGTCCCTACCTCGTTTCAAGCAGAAGTTCTCGCAAAGCAGTACGGTATTCCTCTCACTACCTTGGACGCTATTGATCATATCGATATTGCCATTGATGGTGCAGACGAAGTAGACCCGCAAAAAAATTTAGTCAAGGGTGGCGGTGCTGCCCATACTCGCGAAAAAGTCGTAGATTATTTGGCAGAACGGTTCATTGTTGTGGTGGATGGTGGTAAACTTGTCGATAGACTTGGAGCTGCTTTTCCAGTACCCGTGGAAGTAATACCGATGGCAGTGAATCCAGTCATGCAAGCAATTAAAAAACTCGGCGGCAAACCAGAACTCCGTATGGGCGTAAGAAAAGCCGGACCAGTTATTACCGATCAAGGTAATATGGTAATTGATGTAACATTCGACACTATCGAGAACCCAGTAGATTTAGAAAAAATTCTGAATAATATTCCCGGTGTTTTGGAAAATGGAATATTCGTAAATTGTGTAGATTTAGTTTTAATTGGCGAAGTTAAAGACGGTCAGCCAACAGTACGGGAAATGTAGTATTGCTTGCTAATTGATAATAGCTCATAGTCAAACACAATTAGCCGTTAGCTATTATTAATTAGCAACAACCTGAAAATTTATAATGCAATACAGAAGATTTGGACGCACAGGATTACAGATGCCTGTTTTTTCCTGTGGTGGGATGAGATACCAATATAAATGGCAGGATATCCCGCGAAGGGAAGTACCTCTCAATAATCAGGAAAATTTGGAAGCGACTATTCGACAGTCAATAGAAGTAGGAATTAATCACATTGAAACCGCTCGTGGTTATGGGACTTCAGAAATGCAGTTGGGAGACATTTTACCAACCTTCCAACGCGAAAAGTTGATTGTTCAAACTAAAATCAGTCCGCAGGCAGATGCAAAAGAATTTCAATACAACTTTGAAAAGTCATTGCAAAATTTACACCTAGATTATGTTGATTTGCTAGGTTTACACGGCATCAACAATGCTGAATTACTCAACAACAGCATCCGTCTAGGTGGTTGTTTGGAAGTTGCTAGAAAACTACAAGCACAGGGAAAAGTTAGGTTTATCGGCTTTTCCACTCATGGTCCAACAGATGTCATTATTCAGACAATTAACACTGACCAATTCGATTACGTCAATTTACACTGGTACTATATTAATCAACTTAATTGGCCGGCAATTGAAGCTGCAACCCGCCACGATATGGGAGTGTTTATTATTAGTCCATCTGATAAAGGTGGAAAATTATATGATCCTCCACAAAAGTTGATCAATCTTTGCACTCCTTTATCGCCAATGGTATTTAATGACTTGTTTTGTCTAAGTCATCCCCAAGTGCATACTTTAAGTTTGGGGGCAGCAAAACCACAAGATTTTGACGAACATTTGAAAACTTTAGAACTGTTGGATAAAGCGGCAGAAATCTTACCACCAATTTTGACGCGATTAGAGTTGGAAGCGATCGCAACTTTAGGTGAAGAGTGGGTGAAAACCTGGCACGTCAACTTGCCAACTTTTGCAGAAACTCCTGGACAAGTCAATATTCCAGTGATTTTATGGCTTTGGAATTTGGCGATCGCTTACGATATGCTGGATTATGCTAAAATGCGATACAACCTACTTGGTAGTGGGGATCACTGGTTTCCTGGTAACAAAGCAGACAAAATACAGGAGCTAGATTTACAGGAATGTCTAAGACTCAATCCCTCTGCTGACAAAATTATCTCCATACTGAGTCAAGCACATCAACTCCTAGGGGGTGAAGCAGTACAGCGTTTGTCCCTGAGTTAGTATGTAGCAGGAGCATCAAGTTTTGGAACATGGCATATACAGTTCTTGATTTATTCGCTGGGGCTGGTGGCTTAACAGCTGGTTTTCACTTAGCCGGCTTCAAATCTTTGTGTGCTATTGATATCAATAAAAAGTCTTTAACAACTTATAAACATAATTTTCCTGAGACAAAAATCATTCCTCAGGATATTAATACAGTAAATCCTGTGGAGCTTCGTCAAGAATTAGGCATAAAAAGGGAAGAATTGACAGCTTTAATTGGTGGACCTCCATGTCAGGGTTTCTCACGCAATATTCCTGCTGGATATAGATATTTACACGATCCTCGCAATCAGTTGTTTCAAACTTTTCTAGAGTTTGTTAATGAATTTAGACCTTTATATGTTGTTATAGAAAATGTGCCTGAAGTTCTCAAAGCTTATGATGGCGTAATAAAAAATGAAATTACAGAGCGTTTGGAAATTATTGGTTATAAAGTAAACTCTGTATCATTAAACGCTGCTCATTATGGTGTTCCACAAACAAGATCTAGAGCTTTTTTTCTAGCTAGTTTAGAGCGAATATTGAAAATACCTGAACCTACACACTTTGGTGATATCAGAAGTGATTTCAAATCTTCTAAGTTTAACAATCACTTGACTTTACTAACATCATCTCCATTACTGACTGTTAGAGATGCTATTGGAGACTTACCATCATTAAATGCAGGACAAGAGTATACAAATGAAAGCTACCCTTATCCACCTCAAACAGAATACCAAATCATGGTACGTTGTGGTAGCAAAAAATTAGTTAACCATGTTGCCCGTGCCCTTAGTCCAAGACAGATGGCTCGGGCATGTCTACTAAAAGAAGGACAAGATGCTAGAGATTTACCACCAGAGTTAGCTCCTAAAAAGCATTATAGTGGTGCATATGGAAGACTGAGTTGGGATAGACCAGCAAAAACTATTACTAAGTGGGTATTTCATCCGGGTTCAGGTAGGTTTTTTCATCCTACACAAGACAGAACTATCACAATCCGTGAAGCTGCAAGATTACATAGCTATCCTGACAGTTTTCACTTCTTAGGTACATATACAGAGATGGCTGCTCAAATTGGTGAATCCGTACCGCCTATGTTAGCTAAAGCGATCGCTGATTTGTTTTAATCTTATGTGACTTAAGGAAATAGCTTACCTCAGGCTATTTCATTGATACTTTGTATAGTGCGATGTAAACTCAATGAAATAATTTATTAGAATGTAATATTTTACTCTCAATCTAAGAAAATAATAATTGTCTACCAAATTTAGTCTTGATGATGGGGAACTTTGATGAATCTTAATCGCCGCCATTTTTTATTTTTACTCGGAGCCAGTACAGGTGCTTTTGCTTTAGATACCTATGCTTTTGCTCAAAATACTCCAAGTGGAACGCAAACGAGACCAAATACGGGGGCAATTCAATTACCTCCTTTGCCCTATGCTTATGAGGCACTTGAACCACATATCGATGCTGCAACTATGCGGTTCCATCACGATAAACATCATGCAACCTACGTAAAAAACCTAAATGCAGCATTAGATAAACACCCAGAACTCAAAAGTAAAAGTGTAGAATCTCTCTTAGTTAACTTAGATAGCGTTCCAGAAGATATTCGCAAAATAGTCCGCAATAATGGTGGTGGTCATGTCAACCACTCAATGTTTTGGAGAATTATGAAAGCACAGGGTGGTGGAGAACCCTCTGGAGCGATCGCATCTGCTATTAACCAAAACTTCGGTAGCTTTGCCGCTTTCAAAAAACAATTCAACGAAGCTGGTACAGGTCGTTTTGGTAGTGGTTGGGTTTGGCTTGTCCGTAATAAAGACAATAAGCTTGAAGTGACGACGACACCTAACCAAGACTCTCCCATAAGTGAAGGTCAGTATCCTATTATGGGCAATGATGTGTGGGAACACGCTTACTATCTCAAATATCAGAACCGCCGCGCTGATTACCTAGATGCTTGGTGGAATGTACTTAACTGGGATGAGATTAATAAGCGGTTTGCACAAGCTTAGAGCAGGGTAAAAGGCAATAAAAGCGAAAGGTGTCAAGCCACCTTTCGCAGGTACAAGCAGTGACGGATACTGTGACTTAAGGGAGTTGTAAATTTTTCAACTGATTCAATCGCACCACTTAGTTCGTCAACAGTTTTTTCCAAAGCTTTTGCTTCATCTTCTGTCCAATTCCCACGGTAAACGACTGCTAAACCACCGCGCTTGAGCAATGGTAAAGTATATTCAGCACAGATAGTGGCTGTCCCGACGGCACGGATTAGGGCAACATCGTAGGTTTTTCTATGCTGGGATTGCCGACCTATTTCTTCAGCCCGACTGGTAAGAGTTTTTATATTTTTGAGGTCAAGTTCGGTCAGTGTTTTTTCGAGAAAAGTAATTTTTTTGCGAGTGGAATCAAGGAGAGTCACTCTACAACCATTCACAGCAATTCCTACGGGAATTCCCGGTATACCAGCACCTGTACCAACATCAATGATAGCCAGAGAAGTAGGAGAGGACAAATTTGACAGCAGTGGGGTTATTCCTCGTAAAGAATCCCAAAGATGTTTTTCCCAAAACTCCAAAGGTTCAACAATCCGGGTTAAATTCTGTTGGCGGTTACCTTCTAGAATTAATTCATAAAACTGCTGGAATTGCTTCTGCTGTTCAGGAGTAGGTTGCCAATTAAGAGTTTGCTGCCAGATTTCTGTCATCTCAGGCAAAGAAGGCAATATCAAAGCGTTCACAGGTAAAAGTACTGCAATTTGGGACTACACAGTTGAGTGTATTAACACTAAGCATTTCTATTATCAAGTATGCCGAAACCCTCAGCGCTCAAGATATTTATTATACAATAGTTTCAAGATTGTAAAGAAAGATTGTAACGTTGGGATAGCACTCATTATCTCATATTACCCTAATAGAATTGCTATATAGCAGTCCGCGCATCAGAACATAAAAATTATATATCTCTTTCTTCTTTATTCCCTTCGCGTCCTTGGCGTTCTTGGTGAATCAGCGCGCATGAGGCGTTTTCCCGCCGTAGGCGACTGATGTTAGCGCAGCGTTAGCGACGAAGGAGCGTCAC
>JAQYWP010001090.1 GCA_029379285.1 Rhizonema sp. PD38 | reverse complement strand
GTGGAGAGGGTCCGATTGCTACTGCTCATACCCAGCATGTAGCTTGACTTATACCGATCCTCTAAAAGATACTCCCTTCCCGCGCTTAAGAATACCGATAAAATAAACCGCCAAGACAAGGCAGTGCGTTGCGCGGGTTCCCCGCGTTGAAGCAACTGCCGCGCCAAGGAAGCCAAGTTTGAAGATCAATGGGATGGTAATCTTACACTGGGAAGGGAGTAGCTATCCTTCTAAGAAACACATTCGTCTTTGTGTTGAAATAGGGATTGGTTCGCTCGCCAAGAGCTTGAGCTTTTTTCTTAAGGTTTTTAAGGATTCGTTCTTGATACTGTTGTTCTTCTGCATCAATACCAAGGTCAGTATAGCGATCGCTGCTATGTCCTTTGGCGATAGAAAATACGTGTGCTCTTTATGTGCTGTAGCAATGTGCGCCCATGTGAGAAAAGCATACGACGGTAATATGCACTCTTTGTGCGGAGTTACACTGTGAGAGTTTGTGCAGCCATGCGAAAAGCGTTGGCTGCGCGATTAACAACTGAACGGGTTTTAGAACTTTTAACTTTACCGCCAGTAACACGACTACCAAGGCATAGACCGTGAGCCTGGAGGTAAAGTGCTTAATACAAAGGAAAGCGAGAAGCGTCTAAACCAACCTCGGACAAACAATAAAACAACGAGCCTGCTGCGCTCGTTAATCAACTGAAAACTTTAAAGATGATTTGTCAAAGCGTTAAGCAGATCTTTGACAGTTGTTTCTTGCTCCGGAGACGCTGTAGTGAAAGTAAGAATGCCAACTCAATTAAAAGTTATGATTGTTGCCGATCGCTCTAAAAACCGGGTAGACTGTCTCTCCACAGAGAGTTCAATCCTATGGCTTGCTGTAGTTCTAAGCGTCGAGAGAGATCTGCCCATGCGAGATCGCGCCTCTTGACGAATACCTTCTCAATCTTAAAAATTCACCTGAATAATCCTTAAGTTAGATGTGGTTGCTCGCCGCTAAAGTGATTATGAGTTAATGATTAACACAAAATATATACAGCCATGACTACTGAAAAAACTACAGATTCTAAAAGCGATAAGAAAAAACCTGTGGGTCTTGAAGCTGAGGAAAAAGCACCTTTGCAATTTGGAGCCGTTATTGCATTAGGAATTTTGACAATTCTTTTTGTGGCAACAACCTTTTATTTCGGATCTCCTTTTGGCTACAAACTGTTGCTACCGCATTAACTGCAAATACAAGGGATTTGGTTTGCTCACAAACAAAATGAAATTGTAGCAATATTTAAACCAAGCTACTGGTAAATTAGTGGTACTGGTAGATGAACCCTGAATTTTCCACTCTTTGAAGAACGTCGATTATAAACTGTTGGTATGTGATCTAAATCTCACATACCAATATTTTGGTACTACTTTAACCTAGTTAGGCTGTACTGCTACTTAGTTTTTAAACCTTAAAGATTTGACCTATCAAAGGCTTTAAAAGTCTTTTCAATACAACTCATACCTTTAAAAGTCATTGGTTCAGTATGACATCACGTTTTGATGAAAGGAGTTTTCCATCCGTTGCATTTTCTCCTGTAAAATCAGGCGTAGAAATGCTTGAACTCACACTGCTATCCTAAGTAGCAGTTACATCTGGTAAAAGGTATATTTTAAGGTGCGAACACCTACTTCAAGTAGAATTTATGAGTAGAGAGATAGTTCGTATACCTATCTATGCCTTCATTCCACTATCTTAGACATTACCTTGGATGAATGTGAAATCTAGGTGCCATTCCTGGATTCACAATGCCAGCCAATTCTTCTGAAGACAAATTACTCAAGCTCGTCTCTAGTTCTTCAACTGTAAAATCATAACCGCGTTCTCGAGCAATTTCGACAAACGCTTCTGGATTAGATGCGGCTTTAAGTCTTTCCTTTAATGCTTGATCTTGTTGGACGGCTTTAAAAAGTTGGGCTGCAGTTTGCTGTGCCATGACAGTCCCTCTCCTATACGAAATTTCTAATTTGAATATAGTTATATAGCTCCTATAGTTTTGCTTGACTTAGCTAATGGAACTAATAACTTAGAGTCATACTTCTATGTTGAACCACATATGAGAATATAAGATTGATTTTGACAAAAGTTCACATAACTGCGGAAGTTCTTAAGCTGAAAAGTTAACTTATGCACAGTTTAAACTGAACTAACTTTGCTCTCTTCAAGTTCAGTAGCTATTTGTTCAAATTCTGGTTCCGCTGCCATTAAATGCTGCTCTAAAATTGCTAAATTGCGAATATTTGACTTATAGAAAGCATCAAATAAATCACCAACCAAAGGTACGGTACCCACAACTGATTCTAAAGCAACGTTAAAAATCATTTTGGTTAAGTCTTGACGTGGTAAGCCAAAACGGGTAGCCAAAAAAATGATGTAAGCCGAAAATGCGGTACTGATCAAATCACCACCACCTGGAAGTAAACCAATTATTGGATCTAGTCCAAAGCGAAAGCGTGTCCCTGGAATACCAATAGATGTATCCATCAGACGGCTAAGTTTACGAATGCGGTTGAGAGTAGCTAAGCGTTGAATTGTGTCCATATTTATGATGTTTGCACTACTATCTGACATTCGTCTTGTACCCTTAGAAGGAGTATGAAAGAGAAAAATCCGCAAGGACGACTTACAGCTATCAGAGGATAATATCGATGGCATAAGCAAGCCCAAGTCTTCAATGCAACGCCTTCACGGGGAAAGCAAAGCAATAGCAAACGATAACAATGCAACGCGGTAGACTACACCACGTCACTTGGGTGAAGCACAGCATTTTTAATTTTTAATTCCAAGGTAGTGGTAGTTAACAACTCACGGGAGCAATACGATGAGCGTGAGGGGGATCCAATTTCGAGCGATCGCCGACTGAACGAGCGTGCAATGTCGATAGGCAAAGCTTTAAGTCAGGGATTTGGCAAGGCACTGTCAGAAATCTTCAAGGGGGGAACCGTACTCAAGTGAGATCCATGAGTTTTTGCCAACCCAAAAGCGCAATTTTCGCGCGTTAATAGAGCCGCACTGTCAAATGACGGCGCAAACAGTCGCAGATCACGATGGGGGAAGCTTCCCCCTGCAGACTTTACGTCAACTTCAGCACACAGGAGTTTTGGTACGTGCGGCGCACAACCACCCTGCTTGAATTGATGCAGGAATTCTCATTTTGAAAAAAATACAATATTAATCGCCATTTTGAAACTCAAAAAAT
>JAQYWP010001089.1 GCA_029379285.1 Rhizonema sp. PD38 | reverse complement strand
GCT
This sequence comes from Rhizonema sp. PD38, assembly GCA_029379285.1. GTDB lineage: Bacteria > Cyanobacteriota > Cyanobacteriia > Cyanobacteriales > Nostocaceae > Rhizonema. Next base: position 3,241 of record JAQYWP010001089.1, on the reverse strand, counting down.
AGAAAGTTTACTCTGTCTATTTTTCAGTCCTTTTTTTACGTCGAACTCAGGTATCCTCATACGAGTCGGCAAATGAGCGATCAAAAACTCGTTTGCAACAAGTTAACTTCCAACTCTTGCTTATCCGCGTGGTTAGTTTAGCAATTCTCATAATGAGAATTGCTGAATTTAGTCACTACTCATAGTTTTTAAGGCTACCTCTAAACAGTTTCGGTCAAATACCGTAAGACCGGGAATAAGGCTTTAGGAGTGTTTTAGCTTGATACACATAAATGACGTTGACAACTGCTCCACCTCTACGAATTGGTATTGTTCCAATTTCGGTTAGACTACTGAAGTGATTTTTATAGCTAGCTATTAAGTCTTCTCTGTTGTGAAAAGCCGCAGTCGTTACGTACAACGCGTCTTTTCCTAGCCATTGATCGCGTCTTGACCAAAAAGCAAAGCCACGTAGGTCATTACCAATATCAAAGCAGGTAATTGGTATATGGTATAGAGGACTCAGGGACATGGCGATCGGTCCGCCAATATAATATCTATTGGTGAATATAAAGCTAGAGTTTTTTAAAGCTGCACTGATAACTGGTGATTCAACAAACCCGCGCCGCAGTTGCTGAATATCAATGAGTTCTGTGGAGGGATCGTTTTTGGGAGACAAGAACCCTCCCATAACGGCGTATTCACTGGGCTTTTGCACTATTCCTGCTGTAACTTGCAGCAGAGCAATGAGTAGAATAGTAGCGATCGCAATTCCTGAACCCAAAAGCCATCGGCGCACCCAAAGTCGGGATTGCTGCTGCCAGATGATTACCTGTTGTCCTAACAGCAAAGTGATTCCCCAAAATCCTGGCATCGACCAAGCTGGTAAAATTTGCTGATATCCTCCTATAAGAGTAAACCCTAAAATTAGGGGCAGAGATACCCATAAAATAAAGAACTCTTTCGCCTGGAAATCTTCTGGAGATTTAGCTGATTTGTGCGAAAAAAGTTGTGTTATGTGCGAGAACGCTGATCGCAAACTCATCCACCACAAGGGAAATCCGATAGTTGGAAATAGGTAAACGACCTCAGCTAATGAGGCGACTCCTACATCCAGCAGATTATAGCCTCTTTTCGGTACTGCTCGCTTTGATTGAAAACGAAAAGATACCCAATCATGCTGTATATTCCAGTATAAAATGGGGGAGATCGTGAGGAAAAATAAGCATAATCCCAGCCATGCCCAAGGCGAACGTATAGCAGCTCGATGAGGTGGACTCGTTAAACAAAAACCAATTAGCCCTATACCTAAAATAAAACCGTGGTATTTACTGAGACAGGTTAATCCGACCAGAATACCAAGGATTGCTAAACGGTAGCTGGGGAGATATAAATGAGATGAGTAAAATTCATTTTTATTCCCACGGTGGGGAAAAAATTCAACGGCTGCACAATATAAACTGGTCGACCAAAAAAACATCAGTGGACTATCAGGTAGAGTCAGGATGCCAAAGCCGATTTCAAAAATTGGACTGATAGTGGCGATGAAGAGAGTTAAGTAAGCAGCTTTAGAAGAGAACAACCGCCTGCAAGTGAGATACAACAGTAGCAAACTACCTGTATACAAAATCAGTGTTCCCAAGCGGATTGTAAATTGGGAGACAATTCCAGTTAACCATGGACCGAAACCAGTTGTAAGCGCCACAAGAATTGGATGATCGAAATAGCTCCAGTCCAGATGCAGGCTGTAAAGATAGTAGTAAGCTTCATCAAAGGTCGGGTAAAGCCAGAAAGCTATGAAGGCTCGGGATACCAGTCCTCCAAGCAGTAACAAAAGCACTGACTGATTATTCTTTTGAGCCAACCCTTTCTCGGCTGTTTGCATTTATTTATAATTCTAATTGATATTTATACACTGCCCTGTAAGCCCAGAGCTAAGACTGATTGGATAAGACGAATTCCATGTTAGTCTCAGTTCCGCAACGCTTACGCTCTCATTGAGACACATAAGGTGTGAGTCTTGTGCACCAAAGGGCAAGAAGTAAATCCTTTCTTCGCTGCTATCTCGCGCCGGAACGAGCGTCAGCCCCTCCCTTTGTAAGTCCAAAGTCATCATTCACTCGTTCAAAAGTAAGAACCGCCAAAATAAATTTAGGGACTTGTATAGCATAATTAACCTTGCTCTAAGCCAACCCAGTTGTATGAGGCGTAGCGGTCTGAGTTTAAAAAAAATACCACTAAAATTCTCTGAGTGTGACGGTATAGCCCACTTAACACAGCCACTAGAGCAACCACACGAGTCCCATAACCACTTGGATTCATTCCCTCTGGTAATGCTGCACGGGTAAAAGCTCCACAGGGAATCAAGGGTAGCGGGTTTTGTACTGAGTGATTAAAATTTATCAACTTTTCCAGGTGCAAGATGTGAGTTACCGTCTTCGTCGCACAGGTTTATTTCTCAATGCGGCTTTACTGAATATTTATGTGTATTATTATACTTATAATCGGATATCATTATGTAGTCTATTATATTTCATTTTGAAGTGCAAAATGTGGGTTCTATTCATGCAGGAAATCTAATATAAGCTGATTGACGAAACTGCTTGAGCTTGTCGAAAATTATTTTGGGAGATTGGAAAAGTGACCGAACAAGGCAAAAGTTAAAATGGTTGAAAAGGTACAAGCAAGGTGGAATTGATGCATTACTCGAAGTTAAAACAGCCCTAGGCAAGTTAAGTTTAATTCCAGAAACTGTGATGAGTCAACTACATGAACGTTTGGGTCAACCTCAAGGATTCAGGCTGATGGTCTGCCCTCCCTTGCAGACCTTATGGCGGGGCTGGTTAAGATTACAAGATATGTGTTGGGCAGCCGATTTCATCACCCAGTCACTTTAAAAAATGTTGGTAATGACAAGGTTGAAAAACAGGGTTTCTCTCAACCCCAAAGTAGCAGGGTGACAACATCGAAGAGTGAGAACTGCTATAAATCAACACAGTTAAGCCTTGTAGAGACGCTTCAATCATGGTGTCTCTACATTAGTTGATGGTAGATAAATTCTCTTAAGTGAACTGCATTGTGCTATAAATGCCAAGTTCAGTGTTTTCCCTGTGTTATTAATTAGCAAACAACTGATAAAACAAAAAAATATGAATGCTAATAGCTAATGATTAATGGCTAATTTCTAATTACAAGTGAATTAATAATGCACAATACAATTGAATTAATTAGAGCCATTATAATGTATCTTGCTGATAAAGAT
>JAQYWP010000164.1 GCA_029379285.1 Rhizonema sp. PD38 | reverse complement strand
GTTACCATCTCTAGGGTGAGTTCATCGTGGTTACGGAGGAAAACTGCCCACTGACAGTTATCGGGTATTGTGGGAGTCTGCTCAAGAATATCGACAATTGGGAAGTTGTCTTCCATCCGCAGTGCCATAAATAAGCGAGGCATCAACGGAAAGTGAAAGTTCATGTGGCACTCATCGCCATTACCATAATATTCTGCCGCATCCTCAGGCCATTGGTTTGCCTCAGCCAGAAGCATTTTGTCAGGAAACTTTTCGTCTATATGCGCTCTAAGCTCCTTCAGCACGGCATGGGTTTCTGGTAAGTTTTCGCAGTTAGTTCCCTCACGTTCGTACAGGTAAGGGACTGCATCCAAACGCAGTCCATCTACCCCCATCTCTAACCAAAAATCCAGAACATCGAATACTGCAGAACGCATTTCTGGATTTTCATAGTTTAAATCCGGTTGGTGAGAGTAGAAGCGATGCCAGTAATAAGCTTTGGCGATTGGATCCCAAGTCCAGTTGGAAGTTTCAAAATCTTGGAAAATAATTCGAGCTTCTTTATATTTCTCTGGGGTATCACTCCAAACGTAAAAATCTCTCTCCTTGCTGCCTTTGGGTGCGCGTCGTGCCCGTTGAAACCAAGGATGTAGATCTGATGTGTGGTTGACAATTAACTCGATGATGACGCGAATACCCCGTTGATGGGCAGCTGCCAAAAACTCTTTAAAGTCTTCCAAAGAGCCGTAAATTGAATTGACACTAGTATAATCGGAAATGTCGTAGCCATCATCCTTTAGAGGTGAAGGGAAAAACGGTAGTAACCAAACTGCTGTTATACCTAGATCTTGCAAGTAGTCCAGCTTTTCTGCCAACCCCCGAAAATCACCAATTCCGTCCCCATTGCTATCACCAAAGGCGCGAACGGGCACTTCATAAATAATCGCGTTCTTGAACCACAGGGGGTCATCTCTTAAAATTGAGTTCTGCATCTTACCTTTTAACTGTTATTAGGAGAGAATTTGCATGAGTTTATTAACCACATTTTTATTAAGTGGTCAATAAAAACTTTTATATCAAATAACTTACAAAGTCATTGTATCTACACGTCTATATTATGTATTTATTTATGTTTTCTACAACTTGGTTTTTATCACAATTAATTGAAGCAACTTTTACCTTAAATTTTTTATTTAAAGATTAAACTTTGTACCAAAACCTATATTCTATCGTTTTTTCTCATTTAAGCCAAAATGATTGTAATAATAAACCTTAGCATAGTAATTGACTTACCTTTTATTGTCAACAACCATTAAGCAAAACTAAGCAAGCTCGGAAGTAAGTAGACAGTTGGTGTCAACTGTCCACTGTCAAAACGCGCTGTTTCTACGAAGAATCGCAGAGGCTTGATAGCAGCAATACTGCTATATAATTCGTATCAATAAAAAATAAGCGTTGTGTGTAGAAAACTTAGTTTCAAAAAATACTGGGACGAGACGCTCCGCCTCTTAGACAAAGCGTTCAAGCTTCAGCCCCACGCTTAAGAGGATGGGTACCGTGACTGATAGCTAGGTGAAAAGATTGCTATGTATCCCGATTCCTGTTGCGGTTGGCACTAGTGGTCGTGGTAACTTCCAACTCTTCATACTTCTTAACTTTGTATATGATAGTCGAGAGTAGCCAACTCAATATAAATATGCCGATAATTAAGTAGCCAATTGTGCCAAAGTTCTCACTTAGTTTGCCAATGAAATCCCAAAATGGACCTTTCAGTTCTAACTGATCGCTAATAATACTTAAAGCCTCAATTCCACCAACGACCACAGCCACTAGTACAGAAACAAGAGTGATCGTTAAATTGTAGTAAAGTTTGCGTATCGGTTTTACGTAAGCCCACCCGTAAGCGCCAAGCATTAAGATGCCGTCGGTGGTATCAACCAGTGACATGCCTGCAGTAAACAAAGCAGGAAAAAGTAGGATCGACCAAATTGATAGACCTTTAGCTGCTTGAGTCGCAGAAATTCCTAACAACCCTACTTCTGTTGCCGTATCAAAGCCTAAACCGAAGAGTAAACCCAAAGGGTACATTTTCCAACTGCTATCTATCAACCGGAACAAGGGTCGGAAGAAGCGACCCAACAACCCACGTTGGTTCAATAGTTCATCTAAGGATTGATCATCGTAGGTTCCTCCTCGCTTCACACATTGGAAGGTCTTATAGACATCCCAGAGAACCACCATATTAATCGCTGCAATGACTAGTAGGAAAAGTGCAGACACGGTAGTACCAATGAGTCCACCAACTTTTTGAAAACTGGGAAAGTCCTTCTGGATAGTTGCGGCAGTTAAGGCAATCGCAAAAGAGGCGGCTACGACAACAGTGGAATGACCTAGTGAGAAGAAGAAACCAACAGCAACCGGTCGCTTGTTCTCCTGCATTAATTTGCGTGTGACATTGTCGATAGCGGCGATATGGTCTGCATCGACAGCATGACGGAGACCAAAGGTGTAAGCTAAGACAGCAGTGCCAAGTAGAACCGGATAGCGATAGAATGCAATTATGGCAAGTATCCAGACTAAAATATTTATAGTTATTAAGAACGCATAAATATTGATAACTTTGCGTCGAACGTTTCTGGAACTGTCATTTAAGACACGTAAAAAACCTGATAACATACATCCCTTCCTGGTAAGCATTCAGCTATATGCATTTCAAAGGTCAGCCATAGAGTGATTTGTGTAAACATTCACTCTTACCTGAAGTCATCAAACAAGTCATACAAGCTGTGTAGCTAGAGACGACAAACTAAATGCTGATGTTTGATGGGTATAATCCTTTAATAAAACCTATAGGTGAAAAAAAGTACAATCCTGTAGGGGGGTATTTTGAAGTTTTATGTGTTCTCGGTAAATCTAGCTCTACCAGAATTTTTAACAAAAGTATTAAATCATCCGGTACTATGATTTGGGTTTAATTGGTGGTTGGAGGTTGTCAATGTCTATTTGGCGTAAATATATCATTATTGCTCCTGTTAGCCTTATTATTACTTTTATGGTAACGGCTTGCAATCAAAGCAAAGTTTCTCAATGTCAGCAACTCATTGCGGTGGTAAACAAAGGCAGCGAACTCATTGATAATAATAAAGGAAAAAAAGTTACAACAAGCTTGCAACTAGTAAAAGATTTAGAAGCGACTACCAAAGATATTAAGGAGCTAGACATAAATGATCCTAAACTTAAAGAATTCCAAAACAGTTACGCAAATGTGTTTGAGACATTCACTCAAGCGATCGCTAAAGCAGCCCAGGCTCTTAACTCTACAAACACGGTAGATCAGCAAGCAAGACACGCTTCTGAACGAATACAAAAGGATAGAGAAAATATTGATGCATCCCTCACACAAGTTGGCGCTACTGCCGGCAAACAATCGGATACCTTAGCAAGTCAGATCAATCAGTACTGTAGTCAGCCAGAATAATAGTCAGCACTTTAGCACTCAGTCAGCACTTGAACGTGGACAATTGCTCAATCCTGACAATTCAGGAGTGCTGAGTGCTCTTACCTGACGCCCGAAACTTAAAATCTCAAAAATCGTCATCGACGAAAAAATCAGCATCATCTGATGTAGATTTTCTCGGTACAGAACTATCAATTTCCAAAAGGGGTTGTAGTAGTGCCATGCCAATTATGCCGACACCAGCACAGAAAGCTAGCACTAAACCTACTGGGATTTGAATAGACTCGAAGGTGAGAAATTTTATAGATACTGGTTGGGCATTTTGTACTGAGAGGACTGCGATCGCCACTACCCAGCAGGCTAAAACTGTTGATGTCAATAAATTAGCAATATTTCTCATTGTGTCAAATTTATACAAATAAACATCAAAGGGTTGGGAACGCGTAATAACCTGGCATTGCTGGAAGCAACATACTAAGTGTATGGTAATTGGTGATTCGGAAAAAGTGTACTAGGAAGGGAGTAAGTTAGAGTTTATTGAGAATAAAATATTTTTCTTGACATAATGTGGTCGTCCTGATACATTACAAATTTGTGGGATATCTGGCAAAAATACTTAATGAGAAGTAATTCCTTATCAAAATTATTTAACTGTAAATACTTTATTAATTCATATTTGGCGAATAGAGACAGGTTTAATATTAGAAAGTGCAAAACTAAATACTTGTTGATTCTCTTGTTAACCTCGTTTACCGAACTGAGCTTAACGACTATCACAAATTCACAAATGACAGGTAATGCTCCCAGAGATATGCTTTGGGAGCAAGTTAAAAAATGTAATACCAATCAGCAAACACTACACAAACCAGAGCCATGTGTATATGTTGATCTTGACAATAAGTATGTCGTTGCCAACGGGAGTAAACCACTTGACTATATCTTACTCCCAATTGATAAAATTTCCGGGATAGAAGCTCCTCAAATATCGCGGTTAAATTCCCGAAATTATTGGCAGTATGCATGGAACAAGGCTATAGATAAAGACTACATACGCTCAAAAGCACCTCAGGTAAAATCCCCAGAACAAATTGGATTAGCGATTAATTCACCACAAGCTCGTCATCAAGATCAATTACATATTCATATGTCTTGTGTTAAGAAAACAGTTAGTGATGAGCTAGATAAAGCTGAAAAAAATCGTGCGATTACGGACAGATTTCAATCAGAAAATTACGTGAATCTAGAGAGTAAGAATTACAGTGTAAGATTGCTAAATAATGACTCTCTGAGTGATTCTAATAATCCTTTCTTGCTTGTAAAGGAATTTGTAGGCGAGAAAAAAATGGGGGAGCAAAGTATTGCTGTAGTAGGAAGAAAACAGGGAGGATTTTACATCCTGAAAATTGCCAGTGATGCCCAAAACAGCTATAAAGCAGTTGCAGAAAAGTTACTTGACGAAGACTGTATCACTCAAAAATAAATATGGCACTTTAAAAAAATGCAAACACAAAATATCTGAGAGCAGTTGTACAAGAGGTGACGAAGTTAGGCTGTCACCTCGGGGTTACCAAATTAACCCTCTATTTAAATGGTTGCAAAGGAGTTGGTGGCAGAATTGGCATTTCTTGTGAAGGTAGCTGTCGTTCAACTGAAACTGGCACTAAAATTGGATAACCTTGTGTTTCCGCTCTCGCTTCTGGTTGGTTTGGCATTTTTGGCATCGGCTGTGCTGCATTGCTTGTGAGGTTTTGAAACGGGAAGGGAAGTGCGAGTTGGGCTATCTTCTGCATGACTTGCTCAGCTTTTTCGGCAAGCTGGATGTCACCTTGTTCGCGGTATTGATTGCTGGCATGTTTCAATGCTAAGTTAGCTTTCTTGAAGTCGCCCTGTTTGTACCAAATCACTCCCAAGTTATAGTAAGCTGTAACATCATTAGGAATGCGGCGAGTCGCTTCTAAGTAAGTGGCAATTGCCTTAGGTGCTTGTCCTTGGATACTGAGAAGACTTCCCAAATTATTGTAAGCTATGGGATTTTTAGGATCAAGCTGTATATATTTGTGATAAGTAGCGATCGCTTCTGGGATTCTTCCTTGCTCTTGTTGAGCAATTGCCAAATTAAAGTAAGCATTGGCATTGCTGCTATCTAAACTAATCGCATGTTGGTAAGCGGCGATCGCCTCCTCTTTTTGTCCTTGTTCATACAGAGCCAAACCCAAATTATACTGTGCAGATGCCATTGTGGGATCTATGATTAGCGCTTGGCGGTAAGCTGTAATAGCAGCCTCTTTTTGTCCTTGTTTGTGCAAAGCTAACCCTAAGTTATAATAAGCCTCAACAATATTGGGATTAATCCTGATTGCTTCTCCATACTCTTGCACTGCTGCATTCAAACGATTTTGTTGCAACATGATATTGCCCAAATAATTACGTGCTAAGCCAATGTTGGGATCTCGCTGCAAGGCTTGACGAAAAGAGTATTCTGCTGCTTGTGAGTCACTATGGTTATAGCGCATGACTCCCTGTTGATACAGGCTTGCTGCTTCAAGATCCTCAGAAGAGACGCTTTCTGCTAGTAATTTACTTGCTGGGAACTTTGTGATTGACGGTGCAATCAATTGTAAAAAAACAGACGAAGCACACAGAAGTCCGATTAACGGCAACCGGAAGACACTTGCGAGGGTGCTTCTCTTGGAACGACAGTATAGCGCTACCTTGGAAGATGAGAGAAACCACTGGCAATGTTGATATTTTTGAGACATGAATGACAAACCCGCATTTATTGCTAGATGCTCTTTAAGTCAGGTTACCCAGCAGACAGATGAAAATTAATATGTCATTAAAATATCAGAGCAGCTTGGGTATCAAAAAAAATTTTTATCTTAGCGGGGAGCGCTTTTTTCGCTCGAATCTTAACTGTCATCACCGAAATGTCGTTTAATAAATGACAACAGTAGTAAGTGTTGCACACACAGGTAAACCTGCCTAATCAAGTGTTCTCATGCGGATCTACGAATTCTGAGTAGCTAATAAACGCTGCTTACTCCTTTCTCGGTGTAAGATTACCTATCTTTTTGACTTCAAACTTGGCGTTCTTGGCGTCTTGGCGGTTTAATATATCGGTATTCTTCTAGCGGGAAGGGAGTAGTTCTGTATTTGTCACACCCAGTTATTGATAGAGCGTTCGCTCCGGTAATTTATGCCATCAGTAATAATGCCATTACTGATGGGTAGTTAATGTTTTCTAAGTATTTTTGCTGGCGATCGCCTCCTGATCGGATACTGTTTAGCAGTAGCACGTGTGTCTTCCCCAAATCAATTTATGCAATTACTTATCGAAGGTTTGTACTGAAGCTTGAAGTATTCATTTTTGCTTTTCATCTAAAACAAGTCTTGTGTTAATAAGTTATTTTTAATACTTTAAAGCTTTCAATCTAGTCAGTTTTGATTGAGCATAAGATGCATTAGATAGAACGGTGAACCTCGTCGTGTGTTCTCACATGAATTTCCAGATGACAAGCACTCATCTATCAAATAGCATACAAATTGGGTTATTATTCTTAATGAATAACATAAGGAAAGCGTTGTGACTTTAGACCCTATTAAGTTCTTTAACGCCTGTAATCCTAGTAAAACTTTAAAAATCGAAAATAGAGAAGACCAACAATATTATATTGACTTCTCTTCAGTTCGTGGGGGCAATGTAATTCAACGCTTACGGCGAACAATTATCAACCAAGCAGATGAGTCAACTTGTCAACTTTTTACTGGACATATTGGTTGTGGTAAATCCACAGAACTATTCCGACTGAAGGAGGAATTAGAACAGCAAGGTTTTCATGTGGTCTACTTTGAGTCAAGTGCTGATTTAGATATGGCTGATGTAGATGTCAGCGATATTCTGTTGGCAATTACTCGTCAAGTGAGTGCGAGTTTAGAGAAGGTTAACATCAGGCTTAAACCCAGCTATTTCGTAAATTTGTTCAATGAAATTGCTGATTTCTTACAGACACCGATACTACCAGAATTTGAATTTTCATTGCCTCTGGGAATTGGTAAAGTCACGACAAAGATGAAAGACAGTCCAAAACTCCGCAGCCAGTTGCGACAATACCTAGAACCCCGTACCAGTGGCATATTAGAAGCGATCAACCAACAAGTGTTGGAGCGTGCTCAGGAGGCTCTCAAGTACCAAGGCTATAAGGGATTAGTGGTGATTGTCGATAATCTTGATCGCGTCGATATTTCTCTCAAAGCCTCCGGTCGTTCTCAGCCAGAGTATTTGTTTATTGATCGCGGTGAGCAGTTGAAAAAACTCAATTGCCATTTAGTCTACACAATTCCTTTGGTATTAATTTTCTCTAATGAATTGAGTACTCTGACGAATCGTTTCGGAGTCAAGCCTGTGATCTTGCCAATGGTGACAGTCAAGAATCGTGAAAGAAGTTATAACTCAGAAGGCATGAAGCTTTTACGCCAAATGGTTCTAGCACGAGCTTTTCCCTGGCTAGATGAAGCACAAAGGTTGAGTCAGATTTACGAGGTTTTTGACTCAGATCAAACTTTAGATCGCCTTTGCCAAATTAGCGGTGGTCATGTGCGAAATCTATTGGTGCTACTTTACAGTTGTTTACAAGAAGACGATCCTCCCATTCAGCGTCACTGTTTAGAAAAGGTGATTCGTGAGTACCGAGACGACTTAGTTTCCGCAATTAATGATAGTGAGTGGAAGTTGCTACTCCACGTTCTGCAACAACAAGACAATGTGAAAGGAGAGGAGGAGTACCAAATTCTGCTGCGAAGCATGTTTTTATTTGAATACCGGGATGTTGACGGACGCTGGTTTGATATCAACCCTGCGATCGCAGAATCTAGGAAATTTAAGTTATGAATGACTTCAATCAACCCGAAGATATAATTGTCTCTAACGAGCGTTCCCTGAAGAAATTGATTCGCTCAATCACCAATTCTCAGGGACATTTCACTTTGATTTTGGCACGTTGTAATTATCACCGTTTGCGAGAGCAAATAGTGCAGCAGTTGAAAGCGGAATGTGCAGTTGAGATTCGAGAGCTACATCTATCAAAATCGGTCAAGACACTTTACACGACAATTGAAGCTAACTTAGGAGAGCAGTTACCCCAGGCTTTAATGATATCTGGTTTGGAGCTAATAGAAACTATTGATCAAGTTCTAATTTCTACCAATCAGGTAAGAGATGAGTTTCGGAAAAATTTTCATTTCCCGATAGTAATTTGGGTAAATGATGAAATCTTCCGGAAGTTGATTCGTCTCACTCCAGATTTTAAGAGTTGGATAGGTAATTCTATTAGGTTTCAGATTAATACTAATGAATTACTGGAAAATATCCGCGAAATTACCAGTTCTGTATTCGCTGCAGTTCTTACCACTGGTGCTAGTAAATTTCTTGACAATACCTCTTTAAATCTTGATTTCGCCGCCCTGAATTTGGATGAAATCGAATTTGCTGTTAGGGATTTGCAAATATTCAAACAAGAGTCAGAGCCAGAGATAGAAGCAAGTGTACAATTTTTGCAAGGTCGAGAGGCGGATATCAATGGTCACAAATCGGAAGCCCGAAATTACTATGAGCAAAGTTTAGCCGTTTGGGAACAGAAGGTTAAAGACCAAACAAATATTTCATCTGAGTATTTGAAGTGTTATGGATGTTTGCTTTGGCATCTTGGTTTTTGGTGGCGACAGTATGCAACTTTGCACATAGCAGAAAATCATGAAGCTTTCAGAAAAGCCAAAAATTATTTTCAAAAATGTGTTGAAGTATTTCAGCAGCACAACTACCCAGATTTAGCAGCAAAGTTTATTAACGATTGGGGGGAAGCTTTAACTCGATTAGAGGCGTGGGATGAGCTAGAAAATGTGGCATCAGTCGCTATTAAGCTACATCAGACTTACCCAGAGCCAATCAGATTAGCTTACAGCTACGGACTTATGGCTGAGGTATCGCTAAAGAAATCTCAGTGGGTAGAAGCTAAACGATGTGCAGAGGTAGCACTGGAAACAAATAATACATCTTCAACTACGACGAATACTCCATTAGGTCAAACTATCAATTGGGAGTGGGAAAAGAAATATTATCATAATCTATATTTACTCTTAGTCGCTGAAGCTCAAAAAAGTCTCAATCAAGTTACAGAAGCGATCGCTAATTTAGAAACTGCTCGTCGAGAGAGCAATCCTCAGTACGATCCACTGCTATATATTCGCATTTTGACAACCCTGCGTTCGATCCATTTTGAGCAAGGTAACTATTTAGAAGCATTCCAAGTCAAGTTAGAGCAACGCTCTATAGAACAACAATATGGTTTACGGGCTTTTGTCGGTGCTGGACGCTTACAATCTAGGCTACAGATTATTAATCCAGTATTAGCAGAAACTGAGCCAAAAGCCGCAGTGACTCAAGAAATTGCGGCTTCAGGAAGAATGCAAGATGTAAATCGATTAATTGAGCGAATTAGTCGCCATGACCATAAATTGACAGTAATTTATGGTCAATCAGGAGTGGGTAAAAGTTCATTAGTACAAGCAGGATTATTACCAGCTTTAAAACAAAGAGCGATCGATGCACGTGATGTTGTACCAGTTCTCTTACAAGTTTATACAGATTGGATAGAACTCATAGGCAGCCGCTTAGTAGAATCATTAGAAGAAGTCAGAGGATTAAACTTTCCCTTGTTCCAAAACTCGATGGCAGTTTTCATAGAAGAATTAAATAAAAATGTAGAAAAAGATTTATTAATTATTTTAATATTCGATCAATTTGAAGAGTTTTTCTTTGCATATAAAGATCTGAATACAAGAAAACCTTTTTTTGATTTTATCAGTGAGTGTTTGAATGTTCCTTATGTAAAAGTTATCCTTTCTTTACGAGAAGATTATTTGCATTATCTACTAGAATGTAATCGTGTAACAGATAAATTAGATGTAATTGATAACAATATTTTAGATAAAAAGATCCTTTACTATTTAGGAAATTTTTCACCCGAGGATACCCGCTCTGTGATTCAAAGCTTAACGGAAAACTCTCGGCTTTACTTGGAACCACTGTTGATTGATGAGCTAGTCAGAGATTTAGCGGGATCATTAAATGAGGTTCGCCCAATTGAGTTGCAGGTTGTAGGAGCGCAATTACAAACTGAGAAAATTACAACACTACTTCAGTACCAAGAGCATGGTCCTAAAGAAAAATTAGTAGACCGATTTTTAGAAGAGGTAGTAAAAGATTGTGGTCAAAATAATGAGCAATTTGCCAAATTAGTTCTGTATCTGCTCACTGATGAAAATAATACTCGTCCTTTAAAAACTCGTGCTGAACTAGAAGCAGATTTAGCATTAGAATCTACAAGATTAGAACTCATTTTAAAAATCTTAGTGAAATCAAGCTTGGTATTTCAAGTCCCAGGATTTTCTGCTGACCGATATCAATTAGTTCATGATTATTTAGTACCATTCATTCGCAAAGAACAATCAGCTAGATTAATCGCTGAATTAGAGGAAGAAAAAGAACAACGAAAACTCACCGAAGCTAAACTTAATCAACTCCTCAATCAACAGCTATTAGAGAAAGAAAAAAAACAACGAAAACTCACCGAAGCTAAACTTAATCTAGCCCTCAAGCAAAACCAGACTATTACTTTAGTAGGACTCCTAGCTGTAATAAGTGGCATCGCTATAGCTGCCATAGGAACAGGATTCAATACTTACTTATCATCTTTAAGTAGTTCTTCAGGAGATGATTCAGGGCTTGAGTCGCTAGTATCGGCTATAAAAGCAGGCAAAGAACTGAAAAAGTACTCAATTGGAACAATACCTGCAGTTCGATTACAGGTTATCTCACAACTTAGCCAAGCAATTCAGAATGTTACAGAAATTAATCGTATACAAGGACATGAGAAAAACATTACAGCCTTAAGCTTTAGCGACGACAGCACAATGTTAGCCACAGCCAGCGACGATCATACAGCAAAAGTATGGAGTATTCCTGATGGTCGTTTAGTTAAAAGTTTGCAAGGACATGCAAAGGGTCTTACATCTGTTAGCTTTAGCCCTGATGGAAAAATATTGGCTACAGCAAGTCAAGATGGCACGGCTAAAATCTGGAGTATCTCTAATGGTAGAGAAATTCAAACATTGAAAGGTCACAAAAAGAGTATCACCTTCGTAACTTTTAGTCCTGATGGTCAACTATTAGCTACCGCCAGTGAAGATAAAACAGTCAAAATCTGGAACTTAGAAGGCAAACTAATTAAGACTTTGTCAATCAATAGAGAAAAGGATGAAATTGTAAGTTTTAGCCCCGACAATAAAATGGTTGCTACAGGGGGTCGATACGACACAGTTCAGTTTTGGAACCTTGATCCAAAAAATCATAAATCTCGTTCTATTGATGACTACGGAACGATTAGTATGACTTTCAGTGATGATAGTAAAAATATTAGTATACTCAATAAAGA
>JAQYWP010001088.1 GCA_029379285.1 Rhizonema sp. PD38 | reverse complement strand
GTAAGTCCGGTTCTGAGGGGGGAAAGAAGCAGCAATGCTTCTGCCCTACCCGACTGCGTAACCTAGTTTAGTGATTTACTAACTTACCCAAAAATGGTAAGGGGACATTCAATTTTTGCACAATAAAATCAACTCTTCGCGCTATTTAGTCCCTCACACTTGCCCATAAATGAGCTGGTCATTGGTTTTCAGTAATGTCTCTAAGTCTGCCAGACTAAGCTGATTAAAATTATAAATACCTTGAGCATTGATTTGAATTTGACCCCCAGAACCATTGAATGCATTGGCTATAATATCGTTATTTTCATTAGGTGTTGCAACAACGAAGCCATTTGGAGCATTTATAGTAATATTGCCGCCGTTGCCATTAGCTGATGATGTACCTGCTGTAGTAGAAATTAAACTATGGTTGCGGAGTAACAATAAATTCTGTGGTATTAATGTAATATTGCCACCGTTTCCTGATCTTGTTTGAGCTGTAATCATTCCAAGATCAAGACTGATGGAACCTGATGTCACCTCAACATTACCAGCGTCACTCTGTCCGTAGGTACTAGCATTAAGTTGTTATTGACAGATCCTACAGTGCTAAAGATAGCTGTTTGATTACCATCAACAGAAACGCTCTTGGTAGCATTGATAATTACATTGCCAGCATTTCCTTGCCCAAGGGTGCTAGTCACCAATTGAGCACCGTTAGTCAGTAAAAGTTGCTCTGTAGTAATTTGAATATTGCCACTATTACCTTTGACAAGATTATTCTGAATGCTACTAACCTCTCCCACAGTTTTAAGAATAGCAGTAGAAAGAATTTGACCAGTGCTATAAGCGAAACCATCAAGAGAAACACTCTTGGCGGCATTAATAATTATATTACCAGCATTCCCTTGTCCATAAGTGCTAGTCACCAATTGAGCACTATCTGTCAAGGTAACACCTTTGGTAGCGTTGATCATCATATTACCAGCGTTCCCTTGTCCAAACGTAACTGCTTGCAACTGAGCACCTTTGCTAAGTGAAAGTTCACCAGTAGTAATCTGAATATTGCCACCATTGCCAATGGCAAGATTATTCTGGTTGTTATTGACACCTCCCACTGTGCTAAAGACAGCTGTACCACTATCTGCCAAGGTAACACCTTTGGTAGCATTGATAATTACATTACCAGTATTCCCTTGTCCAAAGGTACCAGTCGCCAATTGAGCACCATTATTAACAGAAAGTTGATCTGTAGTAATTTGAATATTGCCGCCCTTACCGATGGTAAGATTATTTTGGTTGTTATTGATGGCTCCCACTGTGCTAAAGACAGCCGTACCATTATCTGCGAAGGTAACACCTTTGGTAGCATTGATCATTATATTACCAGCATTCCCTTGTCCAAAGGTGATAGCCAGCAGTTGCGCACCATTGGTAACAGAAAGTTGATTTGTTGTAATTTTAATATTGCCGCCATTGCCTATCGCTTGCTGTTGAACATCATTGCTGATACCACTTCCATCGCCATCTATCTTTATGTCCCCAGTAGCATTAAGCGTAATATCACCAGCTTGCGCGTCAATATTACCATTACCTTGCCTTATTCCAGCAATCAAGCTACTTCCACCTGTAATATCTAAATTCCGGGCATGGACTGCGATACTACCGCCACCTCCATCTTGTACATTAACGAGAGTGCTATTGAAGAGTGATACATCTGCTCTGGCACTTTCAGCTGGAAAGCTCAGACTCAGATTATTACCTGCTACATTTAACCCCACCGTCCCAGGGGATGCTAACCCTCCTAACTCCACTCGACCCCCTGGAGTCCGTAAAGTTGTCTGATTCAACGTTACATTACCTCCCACCAGTGCTAAGTCAGTAAAGCTGTCAGTTTGTCCAGCAGAAAGAAACGAGGACTGCATACTAATATTTCCCGATGCTCCTGTAAACCCCAAACCAATGGGAGCAGTTATCGTTAGTAGAGGAGCTGAATCTGTGGTGGTGAATTGTGTTCCATCCTTAAACTGAATCCTATTGGCAGTCGTTGCTAAAAAAGCACCGCCAATATTCAGTGTCGCACCTGGTCCAAAGATAATTCCATTGGGGTTGAGTAAGAAGAAGTTAGCTGGATTACTCGTCCTGATGGTGCCATTGATGTTGGAGATAAAGGGCGTTCCCACACCTGTCACGCGCACAATCACATTTTGAATAGCTGCTTGAGTCTGGAAATCGGCAACGCCAGTGGGATTGGAGAGCGAAAATTGACTAAAGCTGTGAAACAGATTACCTCCTCGTTGAGAGCCATTGGTAATGGTACATACTCCCCCAAGACAAGGCGCGTTGAGAAGGCAGCTATGCTGAGGGCAGCTATGCTGAAGGAACCCCTGCCTGAAGACAGGGGATTCAAGCAAGGACGCCCTGTTACTCGCGCTACGCGTCCCGCATGTGATTTTACTTCCTGTTCCGGATAAATCCGGGGGCTTGGACCCGTTATGGGCAAGGCAGGGCAGAAGGCATTCAATTTAGGGTATAATTCATAACATTTCCTTCTGCCCTCTGCCGACTGCCGTCACGCCTTGCCCGAAGGGCTTGTCAAGGAACCATTTACTCGTGTCCCTAAGGTTTTATCCGGTGTAATCTGGGCAGTTGCACAATTGGTCGAGAAAACGCAAGCACCACCCAGAGCTATCCCCAATAACTGACGCCCAATATCATCTATAGTAGACATTGCAGTCTCCTTTGAAAGTCCTCTTTAAGGTAGAACTACTTAAGAGCTTACGCCTAACTGGCGTAAGTTTCACCCATGACCTGACTGTCTTGAGTATTAAAAATTGTTGCCACGGTGCGGTATGACCATATACTGTTGTCTTTCCGCAACCGATTCAATATAGCAGTCGCAAACGGAGCCTACAACGCTTTTTGATCTTGCCTCAACTTAATGTCAAACTTTTGTGGTTTCCCCTGATTAAATATTGGATTCGGCAAGTACAAACGGGACGGGACTTAAATCGAGACCAGCGTCGCCGTCTTAGGAAACTCAAACATCATAAATATGGCTATTGGATCATCGCGATTGACCGCACCCAATGGAAAGGAAGGAATGTATTTATGGTGAGTTAACATTTCCAACTGTTAAGATTTGTCGTTTTCTATAACCATGCTTTCGTGTTTTTAATTGCCACCACCCTTGAGTTTGAGTCATGGCTGCATCAAGCGCTTCTTGAGATTGTGAAAGATTATACAGTAAGATAGCAATACATTGACCAGCTA
>JAQYWP010001087.1 GCA_029379285.1 Rhizonema sp. PD38 | reverse complement strand
AAATACAAGAGTGATTCATAGCCAATGGTTTTTGAACTGGCGATGATTCTCTCATATTTAAAATAGCTAAAAGAGCTGAAGTCCCGTTAGTCAGTGATATGCCAAATCAATTTGCAGAAAAGCTGTCTGCTCAGACGCCTTCGTTCCATACTCTTACTGTTGCTCCTGCAAAAGTCATTCGTGGTAAGGGAATTTTAAAAGAGGCAATAGTAGCCATAAGGAGTTTGGGCAGCCGCCCAATGATAGTGGGAGGTGATCGCACTCTTGCCATTACCCAACAGAACTGGCAATCATCTCCGGAACAACAATTGGATTTTGCTCAAGCTTCTTATGCTCCTAATTGTAGTGAAGCAAGTTTATTATCCTTGAGCGCGGCAGCAAAAAAACACAAAGCTGATGTGATTATTGGTGTTGGAGGTGGAAAAGCACTGGATACAGCCAAATTAGTTGCACATCAGTTGTCACTGCCAGTAGTGACAATTCCTACCTCAGGTGCTACGTGTGCTGCTTGGACTGCTCTGTCGAATGTTTATTCTGATCAAGGTGCGTTTCTCTACGATGTGCCACTCTCTAGCTGTCCCGATTTACTTATTCTGGATTACGACTTGATTCAAACAGCTCCTCCACGTACACTGGTGGCGGGAATTGGGGATGCGATCGCCAAGTGGTACGAAGCCTCTGTCAGTAGTGGAAACTCAGAACAAACCTTAATCATTGCTGCAGTCCAACAAGCACGAGTTCTGCGAGATATCCTCTTCCAAAATTCTACTGCTGCCCTCAATGAACCTGGTGGTGAAGTTTGGCGACAAGTCGTAGACGCGACGGTTTTACTTGCTGGTGTTATTGGGGGAGTAGGAGGGGCACAATGTCGTACAGTTGCAGCCCATGCCGTGCATAACGGTTTAACGCATATTTCAGGACACGGCAGCATTCACGGTGAAAAAGTTGCCTATGGTATATTAGTGCAACTGCGTTTAGAAGAAACAATTCAAGGCAATCAACTCGCAGCAACTGCACGGCAACAGTTATTAAAGTTCTACGCCGAGATTGGATTACCACAAAAATTGAGCGATTTGGGATTGGGCAATATCACCTTGGGCGAATTGCAACAAGCCGCTGAAATTGCCCTAAGTCCTCATTCTGACATTCACAGGCTACCATTCAAAGTCGCGACCGAACAGTTAATGGCAGCGATGATTTCTACCACCGCACCAGCACAAATGATTAATAGCGAATTACTCCAAAATTGAACTATTTAGTAATTAGACAATGACTTTGAATTGGATAGCCCCGGCTGAACGTATACAAAAACTACCACCTTATGTCTTTGCCCGTCTGGATGAACTCAAGGCTAAAGCACGCGAACAAGGGCTAGATTTAATTGATTTAGGCATGGGAAACCCCGATGGGGCAACACCGCAACCAGTTGTAGATGCAGCAGTAAAAGCTTTACAAAATAGTGCCAATCACGGATATCCTCCTTTTGAAGGCACAGCAAGTTTTCGCCGCGCAATTACGAGTTGGTATCGTCGTCGTTACGAAGTCGATTTAGATCCAGATAGCGAAGCGTTACCCTTACTCGGTTCCAAAGAGGGATTGACTCATCTAGCGATCGCCTACATTAACCCTGGTGACTTAGTTTTAGTACCGAATCCTGCCTATCCGGCTCATTTTCGAGGTCCTGTGATCGCTGGTGGTAAAGTTCACAGTCTGATTTTAAAACCAGAAAATGACTGGCTGATTGATTTAGCAGCAATTCCCGACGCCGTTGCTGAACAAGCAAAGATGCTCTATTTCAATTATCCTAGCAATCCCACTGCTGCCACTGCACCCCGCGAATTCTTTACAGAAATCGTCGCTTTTGCCCGAAGATTTGAAATTTTGCTAGTTCATGATTTATGTTATGCCGAGTTAGCTTTTGACGGCTATCAACCCACAAGCTTGTTAGAAATTCCTGGAGCAAAAGATATTGGTGTAGAGTTTCATACCCTCTCCAAAACATACAACATGGCAGGTTGGCGAGTCGGTTTTGTCGTTGGTAACCGCCATGTGATTCAAGGATTGCGAACATTAAAAACCAATCTTGATTATGGCATTTTTGCCGCTTTGCAAACAGCAGCAGAAACGGCTTTGCAACTGCCAGATGTGTATTTGCAGGAAGTTCAAGAACGCTACCGTATCCGTCGCGATTTTCTCATACAAGGACTATCACATTTGGGTTGGAATGTCAATAAAACTAAAGCAACAATGTATCTCTGGGTGCCTTGCCCAGTTGGTCTTAGTTCCACAGATTTTGCCCTTGATGTATTACAGAAAACTGGAGTCGTCGTTACTCCCGGTAATGCCTTTGGAGCAGCAGGTGAAGGATATGTGCGAATCAGTTTAATTGCTGAGTGTGATCGCTTAAGTGAAGCTTTGTACAGATTTAAACAAGCAGGCATTCATTATTAACATAGTACAATTTGTCAGAATTTGTAGAGATGTTGCGTTTTGTTGCGTCTCTATAAGACTTCGGAGAGATGCTAAAAATATATCTATAGTAGTTTGCACTTATACCTATTTTCCATTTAAATATTTAGATACCTTTGGAGAGGAAATAAATATGGCATACGTAGAATCCCTAGACTCAACATTGGTGATACAGGGAATTTCCGAACCAACTATACTGCGTTATTTTGAAACTTTAAACGCAGGAACATTTGAAGCGACAGCGGCTTTATTTGCTAGTGATGGTGTTATGCATCCCCCATTTGAATCAGGTATTGTGGGCCCTCATGCGATCGCTCATTTCTTACAACAAGAAGCCCAAGATATTAAAGTTTACCCTTCTGAGGGAATTATAGAAACCTTAGAAGATGACCAAATCCAAGTTCAAGTGTCAGGCAAAGCACAAACCTCTTGGTGCGGCGTTAATGTCCTATGGTTGTTTATTCTCAATCAATCACGGCAAATTCTTTACACGAAAATCAAACTTTTAGCTTCTCCTCAAGAGTTACTTTCCTTAAGACGGTGAGAAGACTTACCAAACAAAGCAAAAGTAAAAATATCATAGGAATAACATCGGTTTAAAGGCACTATTTGTTCCTATGAAATATCCCAACAATTGTGATCCAAGTTGAATTTATCTTTCGCAAATACAGGATACATGTAACTTGCCACACAACTTTATACATTGCACGACTACTCTTACCGCTTCTAAAAGTCTGAACAAAGTTACCCACATCTGGATAAATCTGGACCAACTCAACGCCACGGTGTA
>JAQYWP010000163.1 GCA_029379285.1 Rhizonema sp. PD38 | reverse complement strand
AGGGCTGCTAGACGAACTCCCTACCGATTGGGTCAAATCGGATTAGTTGGAAACCAAAAAAGAAGGCGCCTGCAAACGCAACTATTCCCAGTCCCCCTACCGATTGGGTCAAATCGGATTAGTTGGAAACGTTGTGCCAAGTGTGGAATATTCCACATTATGGCACCCCTACCGATTGGGTCAAATCGGATTAGTTGGAAACAAAATAGCAAATCAAATCACTCGCCAAAATGCCGTATACCCTACCGATTGG
This sequence comes from Rhizonema sp. PD38, assembly GCA_029379285.1. Lineage (GTDB taxonomy): Bacteria > Cyanobacteriota > Cyanobacteriia > Cyanobacteriales > Nostocaceae > Rhizonema. The sequence goes on along the minus strand of JAQYWP010000163.1, from coordinate 11,675 downwards.
GTCAAATCGGATTAGTTGGAAACTCGTCCCTTTGATGTCCTTCTATGAAGTTTATGAAAGGCCCTACCGATTGGGTTAAATTGGATTGGTTAGAAACTTATCGGTCATTCCTTCGGGATTACAAATTGCAGTGACGATAGTATGGAGCCAGAAAACAGCTTGATATTCATCCAATCAGAAGTACGATGGCTCAACGATGTATAAATATGGGAAATATCCGCTCCACCGATCCTCCCAACCAAAATCCTAGCGAAGAAGTTCCAACCAAAATGACAAATGTATGAAATCGACTGCATAACTGGAGTAAGTTTTGCGAAGCCAAAGTCAAAGCTAAAGTTGAAGTTCCGATCGCAGCCCAATTCAAAACTCCAGAACCTGCCACAGCCACAGTGAAAGCGACAGCCACTGCTACCGCGATGATCCCCGTGATCGTCACTATGAGCGCAAACCTACCAGCCCCCGATACAGCCTCAGCTACCACCACTGCTACTACCCCAGTCATCACCACTGCTCCAATTCCACCTACAGACATAGAAGTTTTGAGTATATATCCTGAAACTGAGTAACTTAATAAAACTCCGGCTAGATACAGCCAAAAAGTAGTTTTTGTAGGTTGTTCAGGGGTAGGGAGCAATTGATTACCTGCAACAGGTTGTGGAACTTTGCTCAACTCTTCTACAGTCATAGGTGGATAAGAACGCACGTCCGCATTTTCAGTGGAATTGCCTAAGAGTTCTAACCATTGCTGCATTGATTGCGGACGATCTTTTGCCTCTAACTCCATACCTACTAGAATCGCTTGGTTCACTCTATCGCTGATGCTGGGATTAATTTGCTTTGGTGGTTGTAGTTCATTACCAGTAGCCCTTTGTGGCGCTGCAGGAGGTTGTTGATTTGTTAACACAAAATACAGTGTTGCCGCCAACGCATAAACGTCAGTGTAAGCACCTCGTTTCGCCACTGTTTTATACTGCTCAATTGGTGCGAAGCAGTGGGACAAATATGTCGTGTGTGGCTGTGTTGAATCAGGGGTAAATTCTCGCGCAATCCCAAAATCAATTAGTATTGCCTCTGCCTTCCCCGCACGTAAGATAATATTTGCTGGTTTAACATCTCGATGCAACAAGCCGTTGTTATGAACGACTATGAGTGCTTCACCTATTTGGTGGATGTAGAGTAAAGCTTCTGCTTCTGGCAAAACACCTCGATTTATCACTCGATCTGCTAGATGTTCGCCTTGAATGTATTCCATCACCATGCACCAGAGCTGCCCTTCTTGGAAGACATCCTCAACTTGCACAATGTAAGGATGCCTGCATTTTGCTAACCGCAGTGCTTCTCTGACAAAATCTTCTTGAAATTTACTAAAGTCTGATTGACGTTGTAACCGCTCATTCAGGGTTTTGATGACAACGCGATCGCCTTTGTCGTCCCTAGCTAGATAGGTTATTCCAAAACCACCTTGAGCAATAATTCTGATAATGGTATACTTACCACCTTGCAAACGCTGTGTCTGTGACCAAATTGTTGTGACTTGTCCGGAACCAAGCAATACCAACCATTCTTGTATAGAACGAGGGCGATCTTGTGCTTCCACTTCCATGCCCTTAAGAATAGCTTGATTCAAGTCATGGCTTAAACTGGACACAATTTCCTGGGGGGAAATTAATGCATCTTTGTACACCTTGCGGTTAAATGAACTCGTAGGCAATTTACCTGTAACGGCATAATACAGACTTGCAGCTAGAGAATAGACATCGACTGTGGGCTCGCGATTTCCTCGCATTTCCTCATAAGGCGCAAAGCTGGGATTGGCGAAAAACTTAGAGCTAATTGTCGTCGGAATAGTTTCACCAGCAATACCAAAGTCAATGAGAACAGCTTTCCCATCGTGCTGCACCATGATGTTGCCTGGATGAACATCTCGATGCACTAACCCGGCTCTATGTACTACTATTAAGGCATCGCCAATTTGACGCGCATATTTAATTGCTTCAACTTGAGGTAACTTTCCCCGTTGATGCACTACCTGATATAAACTCTCCCCTTGGACGAAATCCATTACCAGATAGTATGTGCCGTTTTCATGAAATAAATCCCTGATCCTCACAATATTGGGGTGCTGGTTTTCAGAAAGTTTTTCCAGTCGCCGCCCCTCTTCAATGAATCGCTGCACGTATTTGGGGTATTCTGGATCATGTCGCAAAGCCTCGTTGGGAGTTTTTATGACCATTGGCTGATTAAGCAGAGTGTGGCGTGCCTTATAAGTGATCCCGAATCCTCCTTGCCCTAAGAGTTCTTCGATGATGTACTTATCGCTCTGCAACTTGTGCCCAGCTACCCAAACCATCAATTTACATCTTTAAAATAATACGTTTTATTATTACACACTAAAATTATTGCGATCGCACTCACTTTGTAAAACTCAAGAAGCTGTGCGATCGCTAATCCCATTCAATTTATGAATTAAAAGATAATCGTGTTATTTGTCAATTTTACTATAGATAACTTTAGCATAAACATCTGTATTTTATCTCAATTTTAGTAAACAAGTAAAATTTTACTACATACTACAATAACTTTGCGTAAGTCGAATTTGTGACTAAGTGAGAAGCTTATCGTCTTGAAATAAATCTGAACTTGCTCCAATGTTGATTGTCATACTGCTTTTTAGACAGTTTTATCAACAAGTGGAGCACTCCTTCATTAGTAAGGCACAAAAAACTAAAAGATGTAATGAAAAGTAAAGTTAGTTTAAATCCTCTTGTGTTCAGTATAGATGTCTTGTATCAAAGAGAAATTATCACCCTCACCTATTTATAATTACGCAAACTATTAAGAAGAACACATAAGTCAGAACTGAAAAATCAGAATACATCTGTATTCTTCTTAAAAAATATTGACGATGCAAAGAAAGTGAGAATACAGTTGCAAGGGCATTCTCTCAATTTTTACATCTAACAGCCAATATTGTAAAGCTTGCAAGGATTGCAGATGTATGAGTTAGAATTGACCATATTCAGGTTTTTTCAACAGCAGTGGATATTCTATTCGCTCGTTTAAAATCTGTTGATCTCAGGGAGATTTTCCTCATACAGCCATATTCTACCTCATTAGTTTAGTTTTTTTGCTAGCCGCTTCTTTTCTTTCAAGTCGTATACTCTGCGTTAATTTTTACGTAATCATAGCTCAAATCGCAACCCCAAGCCTTCCCTGAACCATGTCCGTTACCGATACTGACGGTAATTATCACTGGATTATCAAGCCGTTGCGTCTTTATCTGAGTGCGATCTACGCCTGACAAATCATTGCTCATATTCGTCGCCACCATACCTTGTGGCATTGCAGAATCTGCAGCTTGTTTTAAATACTCACTCGCTGTTGCACGATCAAAAGTCAATGGTTGGCCATTTTCCATCAGCAAGAAATTACCTATTTGAATTTTGAGACTTTCCTGCTCAAAAGGCACACCAGCACGCCCTGCGGCAGCGGCGATGCGTCCCCAGTTGGGATCGCGTCCAAAAATGGCAGCTTTAACCAAGGAAGAACCAGCAATAGTTTTGGCAACTTGAGTGGCTAATTGTTCATCACTTGCGCCAGTGACTTGCACTTCAATCAAACACGTTGCACCTTCACCGTCACGAGCGATCGCTTTTGCCAAATGCTGACAAACTGCTGTTAACATTGCCTCTAATTTTTCTGCGTCTGCCCCCATTTCCGTCAATGCTGGGGTGCGTGATTGTCCGTTGGCTAATGCAATTAAGCTATCATTCGTACTCGTATCCCCATCTACGGTAATCGAATTAAACGAACGATCAGCAGCCCGACTCAACATTTGTTGCCAAAGGGTTGGAGACACTGCCGCATCACAAGTGACAAATGCCAGCAATGTTGCCATGTTGGGATGAATCATTCCAGAACCTTTAGCAATGCCACCAATTCGCACTGGGCGATCGCCGATTACTGTTTCGAGTGCAATCGACTTTGTCACCAAATCTGTGGTAACAATTGCTTCTGCGGCTGCATCTGAACCTGTTTCACTAAGCGCTGCGACAAGTTGGGGAATCCCTGCTTTGAGCTTATCCATGGCAATTCTTCGCCCGATTACCCCAGTTGAAGCTAGAAGTACAGATTCTGATGGTATATTCAGCTCTTGTCCCAAAATCATGGCACTTTCCAAAGCATCCAACCAGCCTTGAGAACCTGTGGCAGCGTTTGCTTGTCCTGCATTGCAGAGAATAGCACGAGCACTTTGTTTTGAGAGCAAGCGCTGACGACAATAGTCAACACAAGCGGCTTTCACCTGAGACGTGGTGAATACACCTGCGGCGATCGCTTCTACATTTGATAATATCAAAGCCAAATCTGGTAATCCCGAAGGTTTCAATCCGGCTCTAATTCCTGCCGCTTGATAACCTCTTGGTGCAGTTACACCACCAGTAATTTCCTGCCAGTCTGTCATTGTTCTTCCCTCACAACTATCTCGTTGCTGAGGAGCGATTATACCAAGCTTTTGTGCTGTGTTTTTGATTAATAAATAAAAAGAGAGCTACTTATGCAGCTCTCCAGATCATCAGGGTGCATCTTTATAACATACTATAGCATTTTTAGCATGTTTGGTCATACCCCTCATTTATTTTTTCTCAAAAATTTTGCGGATAGCTATTTAGCTGTCATATATTGGACTGATAGCCTGTTCTTAACCGTTTTTCTGAAAAATTCAGATCTGTAAAGACGTACTACAGCATGTCTTCAACTTTTGTAAATTATTGTATCTGACTGCTCAGCTGCTAATTGCTTACTGCAAACAGCGAATTGCCTCCAAAAGACCTCGAGCTTTATTTAAAGTTTCTTGATATTCTTTTTCTGGCTCAGAGTCGGCAACCAATCCAGCACCTGCTTGCACGCTGACACAATTATCCCGAACAACCATTGTCCGAATTGCTATAGCACAATTCAGTTGTCCTTCAAAATCGTAATAACCGTAAACGCCAGAGTATACTCCGCGACAACAGGGTTCTAACTCGTGAATAATTTCCATTGCCCGAATCTTCGGTGCGCCACTGACAGTTCCTGCCGGAAAACAAGCTTTCAGTAAATCCCATGCCGTTTTACCGACGCTTAATTTACCCACAACATTGCTGACAATATGCATGACGTGAGAGTAGCGTTCAATTGCCATTAACTCATCAACATTTACGCTGCCACTTCGGCAAACGCGTCCCAAATCATTGCGTCCCAAATCAATCAGCATAACGTGTTCGGCAATTTCTTTAGGATCACTGAGTAATTCTTTTGCTAAAGCCGCATCTTCTTTCTGCGTTTTTCCTCGTGGACGCGTGCCTGCAATTGGACGTACCGTTGCTATCACCTCAGATTCGGCATTGCGTTCTGCTTTCACCATCACTTCTGGACTAGAACCAATAATTTGCCAATCTTGAAAGTGAAAGTAAGACATGTAAGGTGAGGGATTGATCTGACGCAGTGAACGGTAAAGGGCAAAGGGATCGCCAGAATATTGTGTTGTCAATCGTTGGGAAATGACAACTTGAAAAATGTCTCCGGCTTTGATATACTCTTTCGCCTTCACAACGCGATCGCAAAATTCATCCGGCGTGAAGTTACTTTTGTAATCTTCTATCCCCCCGATTTCTTTACTTCCTGGTGGCTTCCACTCTAACAAAGTATTTTGCAATTCTAGGGGTGATGAGAGCTTGCTTACCATCTGAGTCACGAGATTGCAAGCTTTTTGATACGCTTCTTGTAGAGCTGCGCTTTGACGTGTCTCGATATCTCGCAAATCAGCATAGGCAACAGCCCAAATTTTCCGCTTCACCTGGTCAAAAATCAACAGGTGATCAACCTGCATCCATAAGCCATCAGGTAGATTTCTCTCATCTGGTGGATGAGTTGGTACACTTGGCTCTATCCAACGAATTAATTCATATCCCCAAAACCCAAATAATCCGCCAATTCCTGGTGGTAACTCTGGCAATTTTACTGGGTGATAAGGCTCCAAGCATTCAGCTAAAACCTTGAAGGGATCGCCCTCAAAGACGATCTCCGAACCATCGCGATGTTTTTGGCTAGTACGGTTGCCTCTTGCTTCTAAAACCCATAAAGGGTTGCAACCCACTAAGCTGTAGCGTCCCAGTTTTTCTCCACCTTCTACTGACTCTAACAAAAAACTATAAGGTTGATCGGCACAAACCTTATACCAAGTAGATACTGGTGTATCTAAGTCTGCTACCCATTCCTGATACACCGGAATAAAGTTGCCATTGTTAGTATTAGCAAGGTGTAAAAACTGCGAAAATTCGGGAAATATCATAATTTCAAATACGTGATAGGAAGGGAGTAGGGAATTGGGAAAAAGGCAAAAAGAGATGGGAGTCATAGGTAACTATATTTTACTTACCTATTTCTCATTACTTATTACCCATTACCAATTCCCTACTCCCTAACCACCCCTTGCTTTAGTCTTCGCGGGACATTAACGTAACGTAGGGGTTTCTTTCTACTCCCTAATTACTCATGACTAAGGAGCGTCGTAAGTCTTTGTACCACTGAACTTGAGTTGTGCAGGGCTGGGGTTACTGCCGATGTTGCGGTCTACATAGCGCACTTTATCACGACCTTTGTTCACCTTCTCTGGGAAGACGCCATCAGCTGGGTGAATATACTGAGTTTCTCCATTTGGATAAATCCGGTAAATTTTGTAGTCATTGATTTTTATTTTCCGGAGTTGTTGACCACCCAGGAAAATTGCATATTCTTTACGAGCCAAGTAGAGCAAGTTTTCCCCTTGATGCATGATGGCAGTGCCACCTGTAGGCAATTCAAAAGGCTGCTCCTTGGGGCTAGTCCAAGTGATGGCGTACTTTTCTTCTGTTTCTGCTTTTGTTAGCAAGCCACCGGTAGTACCACCAAATTTAGGGGTTTTTCCAGACAGTTTTTCAGCCATAAAGGTTTCTCTCAACTATACAGGTTTTCCGGCATCCTAACACCGTCAGCAGACTTATGTTGCGATCGCGTCATAGACTGTAACAGTTTTTCGTTATTGGTCAACGAAGAGGCAAGGGGGCCCTAACTTTTCTGCTGGCTAGGTACTGTAAAGTGAAACTTACTACCTCGGTTTTTGCCATTTGATTCTGCCCAAATATCTCCTCCCCAGCCGTTGACAATTTGGCGGCAAATTGCTAGTCCCAAACCAGTGCCACTTGTCGTACGTCTTAGTGCGCCTTCTTCTTGATAGAAACGCTCAAAAACAACTTCGAGACGATCGGGTTCTATGCCGCGTCCATTGTCAGAGATAGTGACTTCCACCATTTGATTGCCGTTACGTTTAGCTTGAATGGAGATTTTTCCTTGTGCTGGTGTAAATTTGCAGGCGTTGTCCAAGAGTTTAGCAAGCACTTCTACCAACCAATCACCATCGGCTCTAACCAAAGGAAGATTTTGTGTAATCTGAGTGGCAATTTTGGGTAGTTTTTCCTTTGCCGCTCGGGCGCGAATCCGGCTGAGCGCTAAATCGACACATTCTTGTAAGGCGAGGGATTCTGGATGCCACTCCACGCGTCCACTTTCCAAGTTAGAAAGAGTCAGGAAATCTTGGACGAGTTTCTGCATCCGTTCTGAGTCACTCAGCGCGGTACTTAGCATGATCTGCTGCATCTCTAAAGGCATATCCGGTTCACTGGCAAGACTCTCCAGGCAAACTTGAATAGTAGATAAAGGAGTACGGAGTTCATGTCCAGTGATGGCTATGAGGTTGCTGCGTGTGCGATCAAGGGCTTCTAGTTGCCGGTTAAGATCTTGGAGGTGGGCGTAGGCTTCTGCTTGGATGAGCGCGACTCCGACAGAGGTGGCGATCGCTTTTACTAAGTCAAATTCCGCAGCTTGCCAATCGTGTACGATGTCGCAGCAATAATGTAACTCGACAATGCCCAACAATCTTCCCTGATACAACACTGGTTCTATGAGCCAAGAACGGATAGCAAATTTTTCTACTAGCTCTGAAAGTACTGAAGATTGAGTGATGCGTTGCTCCTTTTGAGTATCAGCAATACAAATGCCCTCGGAGTTTTGTACCACTTCCTGAAACAAATCGTTATCTTCCAACTCCCAAGGTTCTCCAATAACAGATACAATACTAGGTCTTAAAAACTCGTGTTCGACGATCGCTTTTGTATCCGTCGCTTGAGCGCGGTAGATTAAACAGCGACAAGCCTCCAGATTTTTTCCTAGTTCTTGTGCTGCCACTGTTAAAATTTCTTGAGGATTAAGCGATTGCCTTAAACTCGTGCTAATTAAGTTGACCAAGCGTTCTTTCCGTGCTTGAGCGGCAATTGAACGGTAGGCTTTATGCAATTTGTACTGACTAGCTTGCAAGTAAGTCAGTAAACGCTGTACAAAAGGGTCAGTGTCGATATCACAGGCATATTCGGTACTCTGGGTTAACTCACTTATTTCCCCTATGCCAAACCTCTGACGTACCTGCTTTACTTTTGGAGCTAACTCTGGTCTGTAAAATAAAATCCGATCCAACATTAATTCTGCTGCTTTCAGACTCACTCCCCGTTCCGCCGTCCAAATGCCTTCAAACCTTCGGGCTGTATCTGTATCCAGAATCTGATTTAACTCTCCAAATTGTCTATTCTTACTTTTAGCCACAGAGCCAGGGCTTTCCCGACAAACAAGACAAGTCGCATAGTTTTGGGCAATCACTACCAAATGCCACTCTTGACTCAAGGCATCCTCTGGCTTAAAGGCTATTTTTTCGTAGTGTTCCGAGCTATTTGTGAAATCCGTTTCCGGTGCAGATAATACGTATATTTGATTGCTCCCTTGTGCCAGTCGCCAATACCGATGAGCTTCTTGGCGGTAGAATCTCTCTCGTTGAAAGCTAGCAATCACTAAAGGCTCGTCTAGATGGGCAGACAAAACTTGATCTTCCATCGCATGGGAGAGCGCTGTTAGTGAAGCTTTGAAATAGATCTGGGGCCGCAGGTTGGGTAGTGCCTGTAGCAGATCGCTCAGCATAGAAGTCGAAATACTCATCAATTTCGTTAAAGAGCCACTATCACAAAAAAGATCCACTTCTCAGCTGCATTGTACAAATTACAACGGACTCTCGAGTTAACGAGATGGTTGCAATATGTAAAGAATCGTCAAATTTCAACGAGTTCGTGGCAATCGCAGCGTCAAGTTTTCAGTTAAATTAAGAATCTACTATTTACAAAAATTATCAAACTGTATAACATATATGGCAATTATAAATGGGTCATTGGGCGTTAGTAATTGCCTACGCGAGCTAAACAGTCCCTTAGTAATTATCTTCACTCATTCCCCATTCCCTCTATTATTTCGTCATCTTTCTCAGAATATTTCTAAATTTTTTTAGAGATGATAATTGTTAATAATAAATATTGTTAAGTTTTCTATAAAAGTATCAGTATTAATTACAAAGCAAGGAGACAAAGGAAGCTGAATGGAGAAAAGAGTTCGCTTTTCAACCTGTGTATTGCTAAACTTAGGTAGTTCATGTAATATTATTTCTATAAATTAATTTAAAAACTTTTGAAGCATGTAACAAATCTTAATTTGGTCAGGAATAGCTAAGTCTGTTGTATGCATTCATGTATTATGCTGTCAACGATAAGAGCATAATGTTTGTCAAACGTAATATCAACTGGAAGAAAGCATTCAGCATTACATACGCTCTTTGCTCAGCTACGAATATTATGTAAACTTTGAAGTTTACTAGTCAATCATTACAAGTCACGTATGTGACATTAGCTCGAAACTACGGGCTAAATGCTTACGCAACAGAAAACATGTATTTATAGCATATTTGCCCACATTTTTAGAACGATTAGTTTCCTATCGTCAGGATGCACTCAGATTTCTTGGGTTAATATGCTGCAATCTACCTGCACGTGAAATATGAAAATTGCCCAAATTTCTCCTTTATGGGAGCGAGTTCCTCCCTTTCGTTACGGCGGTATCGAACTAATTGTCCATTTACTTACTGATGAATTAGTCCGGCGTGGTCATGACGTTACCTTGTTTGCTTCTGGTGACTCAATCACAAAAGCAAAGCTTTGTTCAGTCCACGACCAAGCACTACGGCTTGACTCTAAAATAAAAGAGCCGGCAATGTACGAGCAGATGATGCTTGCTGATGTTTATCAAAACGCTCATCATTTCGATATCATTCACTCTCACATTGGCTATCTTGCCCTTACCTATAGCAGTTTTGTCCAAACACCAACCGTGCATACAATGCATGGCATTTTCACACCAGATAACGAGAAAATCTTTGGACGTTATGCTCGGCAACCGTTTATCAGCATTAGCGAGTCACAACGAGAGCCGCGCTTGGGCTTAAACTACATTCATACAGTCTATAACGGCATCGACACAAACGCTTATCCCTTCCACGCGGAACCAGCACAACCTACTTACTTAGCATTCATTGGACGTTTCTCTCCAGAAAAAGGAGTGCTAGAAGCAATTAAAATTGCTCGTGATGCTGGCTTACCGCTGAAAATGGCAGGTAAAATTGATGTTGTTGACCGCGATTATTATCACGAAAAAGTCGAGCCTCAGATCGATGGGGAACAAATTCAGTATCTGGGTGAAGTTTCTCATGAGCAAAAAGTTGAACTGTTAGGCGGTGCAGCAGCAACTTTGTTCCCGATTACTTGGAGAGAACCTTTTGGGTTGGTGATGATTGAGTCGATGGCAACAGGCACACCTGTCATTGGCATGGGGTTAGGTTCAGTACCAGAAGTCATTGCCCACGGAAAAACGGGTTATGTCTGCTACTCTCTCGAAAAAATGATTGAGGTCATTCCAGATGCTATGAAGTTAGACCGTAAGACTTGTCGAGACTACGTTGTTAATAGCTTTAGTATCCAGTCTATGACAGATGAGTATGAAAAGGCTTACAAGATGGTACTCGAGAAGTAGAGGAGAAATGATTGAAAACCTTTGAACTGAGGATTTGATAGCTTGATTGTAGCAGTCTGATTTAGTCATATTGCTACATCTTGATATCGGGGACGCAACTTAAGTGACTCGGGAGTAATATCGTGTCCTGTTAATTAACTTTACAAACTCTACTCATACAAGAGCGCTCTTGGCACGGGCAGATGCTTCAAGTCGAGCCAGCGCCGTGCGGTGAGTCCAGCGCGCATGAGGCGTTTTCCCGCCGTAGGCGACTGATGTTAGCGCAGCGTTAGCGACAGCGAAGCGTTAGCGACGGAGGAGCGTCGGAACGAGCGTCACCCGGAGGGCGGTTCAATAAATTAAGCATTTTAATAACTTTTGCGTAAGTCCTAAACTTCTAAGAAACACATTCGTCTTTGTGTTGAAATAGGGATGAGTTCGCTCGCCAAGAGCTTGAGCTTTCTTATTAAGGTTTTTAAGCGTTCGTTCTTCATACTGTTATTCTTCTGCATCAATACCAGGATCAGCATAGCGATCGCTGCTATGTCCAAAGACGATAGAAAATACGTGCGCTCTTTATGTGCGAATGAGTCAAAGGCGTTATAATAAGTTGCAATTATTAGCTGTAGAGCAAGACAAAACAATGACTCAAATTATAGAAGAGTTATTAGAGGATGTTTGAAAAGTTCTCAAACGTGTGCTTCACTACCCTGACTACCAAG
>JAQYWP010001086.1 GCA_029379285.1 Rhizonema sp. PD38 | reverse complement strand
CAAAATATCCCTAAACTTTCTAGAATCGAGGTGCAATATGGACACACCGTCGGTATTCCAAGGGGGCGCTTTTCTTCTCTACCTGGCTTTGGTATCCAAACTCTACGGGTAGGTTTGGATTTGCCAGTGAGTTTCAGTTCCCCGACCAATTCCATACGCGCCCTTGGGGATAGCGATTTTACACCATCCACACCTGCCGTTTTCTTGACCCGTCGTACCGCTAACACTCTATTAGACCAAGACCTCATCAGTGTCTTTTGGAGTTTACGGCATCGCTTGACATCACCACGGCGGGAAGCAGCATAAATGCGTTTTTGCAGCTTAAAAACATATCTTTCGGCTTTTGCCCAATCGATTTGTTTCCATCCCTCGGTCTTTATTTCTAAATCCGAATTAGGCTTTTTCACAACTACTAACTCCTAAACGCTTTCCCACACTGCGGCTCACGTCTGCTTATCCCGGTAATTACACCATCCTTTTTTTGGCATTACCCGTTAATTCGGGTTGGGCTTTTGCTTCTTGAACCATCCCACCTTTTTTGTTGCTTATAGCTTGACGCCTACCTGTATTTTCACAGGAGCATACAAAAGGGTTATTTCGTTCCCGCTATCCATGTCGAGCCTTTAGGATGTGTCTTTCCACCGGGTGTATAGGTGGTGCGCTGTCTCGGTTGTTGAATCCTGACAGTCCTTAACCTTGTCGGCTATTTCCGACCCAAGAGATGTGAGCTTATTTCCCTTGGTCCAAACTAACGATGGTTCAACGACACTTCGTTTGCTCTGTCCATAGGACTCTTGCTTGCAGTGGGCGCTTTCAGCTATTACCGCCCATTCCTGCTTTCACCCCCGCTTTGTATCTTTGATAGTCAGTCGCTGATCCAGGGGTTACCAGTTGTCTGGTAATTTGTGTGCTTTCAACTCCGCACCGGAGCGGTAGGACTTGGTGTATTTTGGTTAAGGTTATGATTTTGGTAAATCTTTCCCTTTTCCCTCTAGCTGTCTTAGCTAATGGCTTGGCTAGATTTCCTCACCTACATGAATAGCGAGTTGTCATTGGTTGAGGATTAAAGTGCGAACTCTACCCTGTATAGGTTACTCAACCAATGCCAGCCGTCCTCGTTTTAGGTTTAGGCTGAACGAATCGCACCAACATTGTTCGGGTCCGTTTCGGGGTCATCCGTCTTGTGGACTACCCCATCATCCAGTGGCGTTCCGTGATTCTCACTCTCGTCAGTATTTTGTGTTAAAGGAAACTCTATAACTTTTTTTATCCGGATGTCCTTAATACGGACTAGGCGTTCATTGCGTATGTTCTTTGATTAAATTCCCATCTATACTTTGAAACAATATTGTTTCAAGTTCAATTGATTAACTGGTAAGTATTCCTCTGTATAAGCTTACCAAAGCTACATTTTGATAAAGAGCAAGCGAACTGTAGCGAGAAATAACCTGTCTGGTTTCTGGAAGATACATACTCAGTCCACATAACTTCTCTGAATCATTGTTGCTGAAATGGTTGCTACCGTAGAGTTTCCCACCTGTTTTATAATAAGTAATGACTGATGAGTTTAAAAAATCGGCAAATTCAGTAAAAAAAGTATCAGCTTGATTGATATTTTTTGAGAGATATTTAAACAATTTCAGTACATCACAATAGCGTTCTCCAGAATAATTGAGAGTCGAGAAGTTTGACAAGTCAACTGCTCGCGAGTGGACGCTTTGAAGTATTTGAACTAGTCGTGAGAGCTTATGAATGAAGTTCTCTATTGCACGGTTATCAACTAAAGTAAGAGTATAATACATATCAGGACGCTCAGATTCCATGATTGCAATTGCGGCTTCACGTCCCTTAAGTGATGGTTCTTTAAGTCGTTTGAGAAAGCCTCCGTAGTAATAGTTTGGTGCGCCAAGTGTAAGCTGAGACGCGAGGGTGTATCGAGCACAATTCCTTGCCTCATAAACAACTTCCAAAGAAGCTTTATTGCAGTTTTGAAAGAAAAGTAGCTCAACTCGATTGTTAGTAGCTTGGTTAAAGCTACTTACTACTTTTGCAAACTGGTCAACTCTCATCCACGTACGTATTTTATCAGTTGATACGTGATCATCTGGACTAATCTCATTAACTTTACCACCATGACCGACAACAATGACTACCCAATGTTCTGCTTCAAAAGTTTGATATGCCCAATCAAGATATGTAGAGAACGCTGATATATTGCTACTATCTTTTGCAGTAATATCCATTTCGCGTATAACATTGTTAATAAAGATACGACGGCGCATCTTAGAGTCACCGAAGTAATGTGATTGAACAACAACGACAGCTTCTGAATCCTTTGTCCCAAGAGCCAGCATTTTAATAATTGGTTCACCAAAGGATGAGAGGTTATTATTGTAAGGCATCCAGTATAGAACTACCCAACGATGACGCGATTTATACTGATAAGACTTAGAAGCCATAGCGTTTATAGAATTTCTGCCGACAACTCCAGCAAAACTTGCTGAACTCATCGCAACATAATGGCAAAAATTTCTTCGTTTCATCGTGAACACCATTGGTGACATATCCATAACTACAAATAGACAAAACACGATTCCTGATAGGTATTATTAATTCCTGGAAATTTTTGGTGCTGGTTCCTGGGCGATGCCTTTGGCAACGGCGCATATCCGTATCGCTCTTGCCTAACTCACATCTTGCACCTGGAAATATGGGTACACTTTGATTACTCAGTACTAAACTCTAATCCTTTATTTTAGCGATCAAAAACGCTCTTTAGCAATTTATGAGACAGTTCTCGGTCCAGTTCACCCTGCTGTTGCTACCAGCCTCAACAATTTGGCTTCTTTGTACCTTGCACAGAAGAAGTATCAAAAAGCAGAACCGCTCTATCAACGCTCTTTAGCAATTAGAGAGAAAGTCCTAGGTCCTGTCCACCCTCTTATAGCCACCAGTCTCAACAATTTGGCTGAACTGTACCGGAGACAGGGGAATTATCCAAAAGCAGAACCCCTCTATCAACGCTCTTTGGCAATTATAGGACTTCCAGAAAATAAAATATCTAACCAAAAATGATAATTCTTATGAAAGTGGGAGGGAGAGGCTGCCTCTCCCTCCCACTTTTGTAGTAAATTCAATTGTATTAATCTTGTTTGAATAAGTTTGTCTTCTGCCTTCTGATAGGTTTACGTTACAAATTATATTACGAATAACTAACTTGAGTAGTCAGGGTTTTAAAGTAATAACACTTATGTATTATTA
>JAQYWP010001085.1 GCA_029379285.1 Rhizonema sp. PD38 | reverse complement strand
GGGTGAAGTTGATGGGGGTTGATTGGGCCGACCTTGTGAGGCTACCTTTGGTTGAGGCCAATAAGGGATTGAGTCGGCTAATGTTCTGCCAATTTTGCCTTGAAAACCTGCATAGGCTTGTGTTGTTGAGTCGGTCTGTGCTGAAGTGCTATTTACAAAGGTGACAATTATTATTACAGCTATGAGTAACACCGCGAGCGCAGGCAATCCTAAACGCCTAAGCAGCAGAGCGTTTTGCTGCTTTACTCGGTCAATGAAAGGTATCTTGCGTCTTCTGTTCAATGAACTTGTCTCCTAGTAAACACAAAGAGCGTAAATTTCCAACAGAAACAGCCCCAAACCACTATTTGCGATCGCTAGGGCTGGAGTCGCTATGTCCCTCTTGGCTGCGGATGATTTCTTCATCTGCCAGATGAACATTGACAACTTGCTTAACACAGACATGACTAAAGCTTGATGCCACTTTTGGCTAGCAAACCTTGAACAAAAATACTATAAGTCAATAGGTTTACTGTAGTTTAAAAAACGAAAAGAAAGTTAATATATGCTATTAACCCAAGTTGCTAGTTACTGATTTAGGCTCGCACCATGGTGTCAAAAAGAAATAAAATCCCCTCCAGGAATACAGATAGGAGGAGAATATGCGCGTGGGAAATTATTGCCATTTATGCTATCACTGATGACTTATTGACGGCGATCGGGCACAAAGATGATATTCAATGTGAAATGAGTGATGCAGAAATTATTACAACGGCACTGATTGCGGCAATCTTCTTCAGTGGTAATCATAGTAAGGCTTGCGCCTACATGAAGGACCATAAATTAGTAGCAAGAATGTTGGAAAAATCACGATTTAATCGGAGATTACACAGGCTCTCCATGTTAATTAATGATTTATTTCATCAAATAGGAATGATACTGAAAGAGACTAGCGATTATACTGAATATCTTTTAGACTCGTTTCCAGTACCAATGTGTGACCCTTCGGGTTCGCCACTCGCCTACGGAGGGAAACCCTCCTACAGCGCTGGACTCACAATATTCGGATCTTTCATGTCAAATTAATACACTCAGAAGAGTATCGAGGTTACATTGCATCCAAAAAACGCTACTTCTATGGAGTGCGAGTCCAGCTACTAACTACTAAAAGTGGTATTCCGGTTGAGTTCGTATTTTTACCAGGTAGTGCAAATGATGTGCGTGCCTTGAATGCACTACCTCTGAATCTTCCCCCTGGAAGTGAAGTCTATAGTGATTCTGCTTATACTGACTATACAGCAGAAGATGATTTAAAAGATTCAAATCAAATATCGTTGAAAGTCATGCGTAAAAAGAATTCTAAGCGCCAAGACCCACCGTGGGAGCAATATATCAAACAATGTACTAGACACTACATAGAAACAGTTTTTAGTAGCATTACTTATGTTTTCCCAAAATCAATACACGCAGTCACTTATGAAGGATTTTTACTTAAGCTACAAGCATTCATTTTTTCTTTTACTCTTCAACAAGCTTTTATTGAATAAGTAATTTATACGACTTGAAATCATCTAAGTAGCTGAATGTAAGTAACAAGTCCAAGGTCGTTGGCGCGTAGCGCCAACGCCACTTTGTTGTACGCGATCGCATGAATTGAGTGGTAACAAGCACACATCAGTCGATAACCCGCAACTTGGGTTATTACAAAAGCTCTACAATTTCTCTAATCCTCCACTTAGTTGTATTATTCAATTAAGTACGGTAGTTTGAGAAAAATACCGTACAAGAATTGCTCAAGTAATTCTTGTCGAAGTGTAGTGCATTAATACAAAATTAGCAATTTCTACAGCTTTCAATAGGAGGAGTGTAGTGAGTAGGCATCTGATCCCAAATCTTAATTCGACAGCGATTCCTTTTTCAGTTTTACGGATAATAGGACAGTTGTTTAAGCGATTGTCAAAAGGTAGATTAAAACTTAAGTTTTTCAAAACTTTTATAGTTTTATTCTTTATGAGTATCAGCTTAAGTATGGTGTATGCTGTTTACGCTACAAGTAGTCATACCTCAAACACGACTCATTCAGGAAATAATGCTAGTCTTATTGCTCAACAGAAGAGTATTGAACTTAACCTTGTTTCATTCTCTGTTACCAAAGCTGCTCATGATAAAATCATTCCCTTATTTGTAGAAAAGTGGAAAAAAGAGCGTAATCAAAATGTCACTTTTAAACAGAGTTATGGTGGTTCTAGCGCTCAAGCTCTTACGGTCATTGAAGGAGGAGGAGAAGCAGATGTGGTACATTTATCCCTTGCTCCGGATATTCAAAAGATTGAGCGAGCAGGATTGATTCAACCAGGTTGGGAGAAAGAGTTTCCTAATGGAAGTATCGTCAGCAAGTCTGTAGCCGCAATTATAACCCGTAAAGGTAATCCCAAAGGTATCAAAACATGGACAGACCTAACAAAAAATGGGGTTACTGTGATTACACCGAACCCAATTACATCAGGTAGTGCACGCTGGAACTTTCTGGCGTTATGGAATGCAGCAATGAAAGCCGGAGGAAATGAGTCCAAAGCATTAGAATTTGTCACTAATGTCTATAAAAATGTTCCTATCTTACCTGAAAGTGCTCGTGACGCAACTAATACTTTTTTCAAAGGAGGTAAAGGTGATGCTCTAATTACATACGAAAACGAAGTGTTGTTGAAAGGTTTAAATGGTGAAAAACTTCCATTCGTTGTTCCTGATGTCAATATCTCGATTGATAACCCAGTTGCTATTGTTGATAAAAATGTAAACAAGCATGGTACTCGTGAAGTCGCAGAAGCATTTATCCAGTATTTGTACACTCCAAAAGCTCAACAAATATTTGCTCAAACTGGATATCGACCAATTAATCAGGATATAGCACGACAAAAAGAGTTTGTTGATAAATATCCTCAAGTCAAAAATTTGGCAACAGCTAATGACTATGGTGGTTGGAATACTATTCAAGAAAAGTTTTTTAACGATAACGCCATTTTTGCCAAGGTTCTGCGTACCGTCAATACTGCTAAGAAAAGTTAGAGGTTTATCATTGTGCGCTCAGAGGGGACGTCCACAGGGCGACCGAAACAAACAGTGCAATAGCGCCCGAGAATACTCCTAGAAACGATGAAAAGGTAATTGGGGTACTAGAACGCTTATTGGGCAAGATTCGCAAGGCGTCCGAGCCAATCAAATAGGGAAGCTTTGCAGGGTAAGCGCATTTCAAACCCTATTGACAACAAGGCTTTCCAGCATCATTAT
>JAQYWP010001084.1 GCA_029379285.1 Rhizonema sp. PD38 | reverse complement strand
TCTGCGGGAGAGAGGACTCTCCCCCGCGAGCTTTGCTCATTCAGGGGCTTGAAGTAAGACGTAGTATTTCCAAAGTTCCATAAATAAATTCAGGGGCTTGAAAAGAAAGTGGCTGCGGGCTTTTAAAAAATTTCTTACATAGCAGCATAGCTGCCCTCTGCCCTCTGCCTTTCTTCGGTCAGTTTTCATTGAAGAAAGTGTGGTTACAGCGCTTAACTGGATTAATTGTGACGCGATTGAGATTCGAGCTTTCATCCGTGAGTTAAAATTACGCGGATGCAATATGTATCAGAGGTTTTTAGATGAGCGAATTAATTTTGACTTGTAAGAACTCAAGTTTTGTCACCTTTCTTTACAAAATTCATGAGCATAGTTGATAGAACTTCGGGCTCTCACATTGACAAATTCAAAAGATAAAAAAATATAAAATGGGTGGACCAACCGATCCACCCAACAACAAACAGATAACTTTTACCTACCACCAGCAACATTCGTAGGAATTGTGAAGTTTTATGCCATCAGTCCGTTAAACATTAGCTTTTACTTTTGAATAAACCCCATTCTCATCTTCATCATATTGCTGATGGACAGCTTCCCAAGCAGCTTGTTCAGCTTTTGCTTCGTCGCTTGTCTGTTTGATGGCACTGTTATAAGTTTCAATAAAAGTGCGTTGAGCTTCGTCTGAAAGATGAGAGCGGATTTCAGGAGACAGATCTTCTGGATTGTTACAGGAACCAGCACAAGCACGAGGCAGAATTTTTTCAATAGTATGAACTTCTTCACCACCAGCACTTTCGATCAACAATTGGTATTCTCCAATACGATCTGCTGGAACTTCTGCCATTACCAAAAATTCCCCAGCTTGTAGGCGAGTCTGATAAATAGCGGCTTTGTCTTCTGGCATTCCCAAAGCCGTGAGAACTGATACTAAACCAGCACCCGCACTGCCTGCGATCGCTCCACTAGCAGCTCCAAGCAAAACTGCACCAATCGGCCCTGCTGCCACAATCGGACCAACAAAAGGAATAAACAGTACGCCTACTCCCGTAAGCAAGCTGAGTAAAGAACCAAACAAAGAACCAAAAATGGCTCCCGTTCTTAAACCTCCCAGAATCACATCCCTTTTTGTAATGAAGCCGGCGATACGAGTTTCTGATTGGAAGTTTCTACCCATTGCTGATAGATGATCTCTAGACACACCTCTGTCTAGTAACCGTCTAATAACATCGTCAACTTGCTTTTGCTCTTTAAAGACAGCAGATATGGTGCGTTCTGCTTTGTATGCTTCTGCCATGTTGAAACCCCCCTCATCTTGCTTATGAATTACGCAACGTTCGCACAATTACTACTATCTAACAAACATTACACACCTACAGGGGTTTTCTTTTCTGAGGATGGGTTAGTATTGTCTGTCTCGATAGACTCTCCTTCAATGAACGAGCGTAGCATCCAAGCCATCTCCTCGTGTCCTTCCATCAATCCAGTTAAAAAGTCTGCAGTTCCTTCATCATGGAACTCTTCACTACACTTATCTATATGCTCCCGCAGATTCCGAATGATCTGCTCATGGTCTTCCATCAAGTTAGACACCATTTTAGTAGCGCTAGGAACATCACCAGCATGTTCCTTGAGAGAAGCCAACTGCAAAAATCCTTCCATAGTGCCAACTGGATAACCGCCAAGGGCGCGAACCCGCTCAGCAACAGAATCTATACTCTGAGTTAAAGCTGTATAATGCTCTTCCCAAAGGAGGTGTAGAGAGCGGAACTGAGGTCCAACGACATCCCAGTGATACTTTTTCGTTTTTACCAATAACAGATAAGCATCCGCTAAATCCTGGTTTAACAGACTACTTACACCTTTACGTTGCTCTTCTGTCAAACCAATGTTTACTCTACGCATAGTATTCAAATCCTAAGCTATCTTCCTTTCTAACTTCACCAATTTAGCCTCGATTCAACATCAACCAAAGGAAGGATTGTGGATCTTTTATTCATAGATATTATGATCTTCAGACTGAAGGAGTGAGAGTGAGAATAGCTAAGCATTTTTCTGTGTACTAAGTTGAAACCCCAAAGCCGATAAAACTTAAGCTTTTCTTTATTAGTAATTAGCCATCAGATCTGAACGGGAGTTGTGTAAATATTTAGACAAAGATGCTTACGCCTAAAAATCTTCTGTCCGCACTGTAGCTCGGTACTGCATCAAACAAAGTAGATATTACCAAGCCCAGTTTCTAAAACAAACCTGGCTTCTAGGGTTGCTTTATTCTCACAAATTTGTAGAGGATTGCCATATAAAATTAATAGACATCTTGATTACTGCAATCAAGATGTCTATGTCTGAGCTATAATACATCTTTAGTGAAACTCTTAAATTAAAAGTTCCCTTCGATGTGAGAGATATTTAACTCTACTTACTTAATACCTGCTACTTTTTCTAAAGTCTTTCTAAAGCCTTCAGGATATTCTCTTCTACTGTTGACGAGCTTTGTGTATTATCTGGACGCTTCATCTTGTCTATATCAGCAGCTCCTTGAATTTCGTTAAGTCCCTCATTCGACTTCTTTTGAACCTCTTTCAACCCTGGGGGTGGTTCTGTGGTTATTTCGTCAGTCTTCTTCTGAGTTTCTAAAAGCTGTGTAGTACTGTCTTCAGGAGCGCTTTTAGGACTGCTGATTGCCGCAGCAGGAAAAGCGTTAGAGAAAAATATTAAAGCACAGATAATAGACGCAATCAAAAAACGTACTGGGCGCATCCCAGGTAAAGTCAAAGCAATACTCTTCATTTATTATCCTCCAATCACCAAGACATTCACAAAAACTACTTAGTCGTTTAACCTAGTCTCAGACTAACACAATAGCGTTACGTGTCATAAATTTGAACGTTTAGCAGCTTATTAAAATTTGTATTTTAAAAAAGTTTAATCTCATGAGAGTGTTAGTGCCGCTAACTAAGATTTGAACCTAGAGATCTAAGCCAAAAAACTCATCAGCAGTGCTTTTGCCCCTACTGATTGGAACTATGCTCACATTGAGATTTGTTAATTTAAGCTCTATCTATACATTTTTTACTTTGAGGACCTTAATGAAGGAATCAACCTGTAGACAGAATTTACAGCTATGTAAACTTGTTGTGACATCATTCTACAGGTAGAGCGACTTCATCGATTAATTTAAGTGTTTTAATGTTAATGACTAGTTGCTTGGATTGCTTTATAACTAATTAATAATTATATCAAACATTAATTATTATTTCAGTATGTTAAAT
>JAQYWP010000162.1 GCA_029379285.1 Rhizonema sp. PD38 | reverse complement strand
CAGTTGTTAACAGTAGACTGTTGCCTATCAATTGTTAGCAATCAAAAGTACAAACACAATTGTTTACGAATCAATTAAGCTCGCTAGATGAATTTGGGGTTTTGATTAACTTTAAGTTATTTTCACCTTTATTATAATAAATCTTGGGCAAAAAAGAATTTTATAATAAGCAATTGTACTGATAATTTCTGAAGCGAAAGCCAGACACCTTAGGTTACAGCCCTCAAGAAGTCCAAGGAATTCAGGAATACTGAACGCAACGCACCGCCTTGTCTTTGCATGAAGCTTGAAAAACTGCCCATCAAGCACTGGTTAATTCCGTCCAGTATCGTTCGTACACTTCTTCAATCTTCCCTAAAGGAGTGATCCGTTCGCACTTTTGGAGAAGCGACTCTGGGGGAAACAAGTTGGAATTGCTCTGTATTTTCTTTGGTAATTCCTCGAATCCACTGCGGTTGGGGGTAGCAATGCTGAGACGTTGGGTGATTTGCGCGGAAACTTCTGATCGCAAAATAAAGTTAAACCAAGCATATGCGCCATCCAGATTAGGGGCTGATTTAGGAATGACTATTGTATCAGTCCATAATGAGGAACCACTTTTGGGAATGACATACTTGAACTTTGGGTATTCTTGAGTGATTTTCACACCATCTGCCGAGTAACACATTGCTAAGAGTAAATCTCCCGCGACAATTTGATTGCGCCAAGCATCAGTATCAAAGGCTGCGATCGCTCCTTTAAGGATCTTCAACTTCTCATAAGCTTGTTTGATTTCATTTTCATTCTGCGAGTTGTAAGAGTAACCCAGCATCCGCAACACTGCACCCATAACCTCTCGGACATCATTGAGCAAAGTCATTCGCTTTGAGAGTTGTTCTTGGTTTTGCCAAAGGTACTCCCAGTCATCAGGCGGGGTTTCTAGTTTTTCGGAATTGTAAATCAAACCCGTTGTCCCCCAACTAAAAGGGATGCTGTAACGATTGTTGGGATCGTAGGTAGGGTTTTGAAACTTTGGGAATAAATTATCCAAACCAACGAGGCGATTATGATTTATTTCTGCTAATAACCCCTTATCCACCATCTTCCGCACTATGGAGTCTGATGGGTAGATGACACTATAAGCACCCCCCCCTCCTGCTTGCAGTTTAGCCAACATCACTTCATTAGAATCATAGACATCTGCAAGTACTTTGATCCCCGTTTGGGTGCTAAAAGTTGTTAATAATTCTTTGTCAGTATATTGCGTCCAAGTATAAACATACAATTGGTCACCAGAACCTTTAGTGGTAGACGCGGCGCGTACATCTGCTAGTTTCCAGCCACAACTTGTCAAAGACAAGCCCGAAAGCCCCGCCAACCCTGTTACAAATTGTCTTCTTTTAGTCATAAGTCATATCATGTCCGATAAATTAGCCTTAATTCCATAGGCTCGCTTTGCGTTCGTTTTTCCTCCGTGGGTTAAAACCGCACGGGCATCCATTCGTATCGAAGACTTTTAGATGACAAATGATCAATCACTAATCACTCTGGTAATGCCAAACAGTCACTAGGCGTCCAGTAAACGTAGATGGGAGTATTGAGGTTTGGTAAATTACCGAAGGTATTGGGCTGCATAACAGTGATGCAGATGTGGGGTGTCAATTCTACAACATAATTAACATGTGTTCCCAAATACATAATATTAACTAGCCGTCCCTCAAAGCAGTTTATGTGCAAACTCGGTTGATAAAGTGAAAGCTGTATTTTTTCTGGACGTACACTCACTACAACTGCTTGTGATAATCCTGTTGGTGTATCAGAATAGCGAGTGACAACAATTTTCAGTCCAGTTTTCGTCAAAATTTGCAAATTTGTAGCGTTTACCTCTGTGATTTCACCGAAGAATAGATTGGTATCGCCAATAAAATCAGCAACAAACGGTGAACGTGGTTGTTCGTAAATTTCACTAGGGGTGCCAATTTGCTCAATTTTGCCTTGATTCATCACTGCAATCCGATCCGATAAAGACAGTGCCTCTTCCTGGTCGTGAGTGACCATGATAAAAGTTAACCCCAAATCTTTGTGTAAATTAGAGAGCTCAACTTGCATTTCCTTACGCAGTTTTAAGTCTAATGCTCCTAAGGGTTCATCTAGTAGCACCACAGCCGGACGGTTGACTAACGCCCTTGCTAACGCGACTCGTTGCTGTTGACCACCAGAGAGTTGATTGGGAAAGCGCGATCGCAAGCCTTCCATTTTCACCAGTTCTAAAGCTTCTTTGACTCTGCTTTGAATTTCCTCTGAACGTACTTTTTTCAATCGCAGTCCAAAAGCAACATTATCCCACACTTTCAAGTGGTTAAAAAGAGCATAACTTTGAAATACAGTATTGACAGGTCGGCGATATGGAGGGACATTAGTCATTAACTGGCTCCGAATCAATAACTTGCCAGCGTCAGCCGTTTCAAACCCAGCAATTAAACGGAGTATAGTTGTTTTACCACAACCTGAGGGTCCCAGAATACTGAAAAATTCTCCTGGCAAAACATTCAAGTCTACTCCATTTACTGCTGGCTCAGAGTTAAAGAACTTGAAAACATTTCGCAGTTCCACATCATACGACTCAAAAGCCTCCATTTCACCCTGATTCTGCGTTACAGTTTGAGTCATAATCCTAAATTAAAGACCGTGATTATACTGGCTAAGTAGGTTAGTGTAATCGGAGCTAAAGTATGTTAACTGTCATTGGTCATTTGTTAAGCGCACTGTACAAAGGATGAATAACTAGGAACAAATGACGAAAGAGAAAGGACAAATAGCTAGGTTCAACCCACTTATTATACTTTGGTTAATAGTATTCCGATTATTTGACGCTATATACCGGGTAGGATTTTAGCGCATTTGTATACAGATAATGTTAATCTGAGATTTAGTTCTATGGCTTTATTACAATCACCACAATTAGGTAAGAAAAGGGAGACCCGTACAGTGGGACGGGGTTTCCAGTCCACATTTTTAATCGTGTTTACTATATTGATGACGGCTGGAGTAGTTGGTCGTTTGGTATATTTACAACTGGTTGAAGGCGCACACCACAGAGCGCGAGCCGAAGCAAACCGGATTAGAATGATTCTTAAACAACCTGAAAGAGGCAATATTTTTGACCGCAATGGTAAACTTTTAGCCACCACACATTATCCTCATTCTGTCTACTTATGGCCAATGGCTCACACTAAGCCGTCGTGGTCGCTTGTTGGTCCGCGTCTATCGCAAATTTTCAACATCCCTCAGAAGGAGATGGAAGAGAAACTCGACAAGGCAGGTCCCAACTCTTCTTCACTTGTGCGGATTGCTCGTGATATTACTGAGGCACAAATCACAGCATTAAAGGAGTATGAAAACGAACTTCCTGGCGTAGAAATTAATACGGAAGCGGTACGCTACTACCCACACGGAAAAGAGTTAGCACATATACTAGGATATACCCGTGAACTCACGCCCGAACAGTTAAGAGAAAAGAAGAAAGAAGGCTATCGCCTGGGAGATGCCATCGGTCAGATGGGAGTGGAAAAGGCATATGAGCAGGTGCTGCGTGGCGAATGGGGCGGTCAGCAGGTAGAAGTGGATAGTAAGGGTCGCCCGATTCGGGTTTTGGGAGAAAAACAAGCAAAGGCTGGTAAGGATATACACTTAACTATAGATTTAGATTTGCAAGAGGCAGCAGAAAAAGCTTTGGGCAATATCAAGGGTGCAATTGTGGCAATAGACCCAAATAACGGTGCCGTATTAGCAATGGTGTCTCATCCAACCTTTGATCCGAATATCTTCTCCAAGCAAAAACTCTCTAAAAAAGACTGGCAAAGCTTACAAGGTAAAGATCATCCCTTGGTCAATCGCACCCTCAGCGCCTTTCCACCCGCGAGTACGTTCAAAATTATCACTACGTCCGCCGGGTTAGAATCGGGGAAATTCTCACCGAATACAATACTCCAAACTTTTGGATCTTTGACTGTCGGTGGCGTGACCTTTAGTGAGTGGAACCACTCTGGATTTGGTTCAATAGGATTCCCCAAAGCGATCGCAATGAGTAGTGATACCTTCTTTTATCAAGTTGGTAGGAGAGTTGGCGGTCCAATTTTGACTGAATGGGCTCACAAATATGGGTTGGGTCAAAGAACTGGAATTGAGTTTGCGAACGAAGAATCAAAAGGCTTGGTACCAGATGAGACTTGGAAGCAGAAAACTTGGAAGATACCTTGGACAGTCGGAGATAGCATTAATATGTCAATTGGTCAAGGTGCTTTGCAAGTGACGCCACTACAATCTGTAATCATGTTTTCTGTCCCAGCAAATGGAGGTTTTCGAGTTCAGCCACATCTGCTGAAAGACAATGAAAAGGCGAAAAGCTGGCGGGTATCTTTAAATATGAAACCAGAAACTCTAAAAATTCTCCGTCAGGGACTGCGGATGGTAGTTACTGAAGGTACAGGTAAGAGTTTGGACGTGCCATCAATTGCACCAGCATCTGCAAAAAGTGGTACAGCTGAAGCCGGGATCAATCGTCCAAATCACACTTGGTTTGGTTCTTATGCCCCCAGTGATAAGCCGGAAATTGCTGTTGTGGCGTTTGGTGAAAACACTGGAGAACATGGCGGTACTATTTGTGGACCAATGGTTTTACAAGTGCTAGAAGCTTATTTTCACTCCAAGTATCCGGGTAAGTACGGAAAACCCACAATTGATACATCAGATAGCAAAACTCACAAATCAGGGGGTAGGACTGGGGATTGATCGGTTCTTAATCTCAACTAACTTATGACCGAAGAAAGGCAGAGGGCAGAGGGCAGAAGGCAGAAGGCAGAAGGTAATAAATTTTTAAAAAGCCCGCAGCCACTTTCTTTTCAAGCCCCTAAATTTATTTATGGAATAAAGATAATATGTCCGATCGAGACGCATAGCGCGCGAAGCTCACCAGGGGAAGCTTCCCCCGGTAGACTTCGTAAGAAATACTACGTCCATACTTCAAGCCCCTGAATGAGCGTTATGGGGATTTCCTTCTGCCCTCAGCATAGCTGCCTTCTGCCTTGCCGCCTTTGGCGGCTTGACGTTATCCTTTATTCTGTTCAGGTATAACGATTCTTTGCTTGAAATTATTTCGATTATTGAAGGACATAGGGATATAGAAGAATTATTCCAGCAATAATTTTGGGGAAGCTTTCTGACGAAGGATTGGTTTTACTTACCTTCGTCTCGCTCTAGTTTTTGATAACAGGCTCCGAGTATCCACTGATGACGTTGATGAAAGCGTTGGAAGAGGCTCAGCAAAGGCTAATTATTGTTACTTCGTGGCTTTCTAAATACAGCATTAATAAAGAGATATTGTATAAGTGTGCGATCGCTCATGGGCTATGCTGGGCAGTCACAACTTTCTAACTTCACAGAACTAAGTACCTGTGCAAAATTAATTGTATATTGGCATTGCCTGAAATGCTTGTTATCAGGTCATTCCAGGTTACATAAATGTTCAATTAATTTTGCGTGAGTACCTACTAGTTCTGAGCGCGAGTTGGGACTGTTAACCAATGACCCACATATCATTACAGATTTGATTTCACGATTTGACAATGCCAAAAATTGAGAAACAGAGGATTAATTTGAACACTCCCACGACTAAAAGTCGTGGGATTTCTCCCTCAATGTAGACACTTGCTCGGTCCTTTGTTACCCAAACAAAGGAGAGGTTTCTACTGCACAAGCGTTTCTTTTATCTCTAAATACCCTAACGTTCTTGACCGACTTCTTGTGGTTCCGATTTACCGACACCATTATGCGAATATTCTTGCTCGGATTCTGGTGATGAGGGTGGTGTCTCGTTTTCGTCTGGATCTGGTTTTTTGTGAAATAACTGTAACTCTAGACTCTTGATAACGACATAGAGCACTGGTACAAGCAGCAAACTCAAAAAAGTTGATACAAGCAGACCGCCAAAAACAGCGGTTCCCAAGGAGTGACGAGAATTTGCACCTGCCCCAGAGGCGATTACTAGTGGGAAGAAGCCAAGCAGTGCTGCGAATGCCGTCATTAAGATTGGTCGAAAGCGTTCTTCTGCGGCAGTGAGGGCTGATTGGACAATTGACTTGCCCTGTTCAAGCGCTTGATTGGCAAACTCAACAATGAGAATAGCGTTCTTACTCGCAAGTCCAATGAGCATCACGAGCGCAATGTTACAGTAAACATCATTTGCTAACGTCGGCTCGACAAAACGCCGTAGGGCGATCGCACCGAGTGCGCCTAAGATTGCTAGTGGCACCGTCAGCAAGATAATCGTCGGGTCGATGTAGCTCTCAT
Source organism: Rhizonema sp. PD38 (assembly GCA_029379285.1). Lineage (GTDB taxonomy): Bacteria > Cyanobacteriota > Cyanobacteriia > Cyanobacteriales > Nostocaceae > Rhizonema. The sequence goes on along the minus strand of JAQYWP010000162.1, from coordinate 5,613 downwards.
ACTGAGCAGCCAGCACCAAAAACACCATCACGACACCGAACAGGAAAATCAACGCACCCAAGCTACCAGACGCGACTTCCTCTCGACTCAAGTCCGACCACTCAAATTTGACTCCTGGTAAGGCAGATTGCTGATAAGCTTTTTGGATACCATCGAGTGCCTGTCCACTACTGTAACTCGACGATTGGGCTCCCTGAAGCAGAATTGCTCGATATCCATTAAAGTGGGAAATGATTGCAGGTCCTGTGTAGGGTTTAATCGTGATTAGCTGATCGAGTGAGATTATATTGTTGCTGGTGCTGGTGGTGCCGGTGGTGCTGGTGCTGGTACTAGAAGAACGAACATAAAGTTGTTTGAGATCCTCTGGGTTGTCGCGATATTGTCCCTCAAGTTGCACGTAAACCTGGTAGTAGCGAGGTCCGAGAACGAATTGAGTCACGTAAGATGAACCGAACCCTGTACTGATTGTACTCAGCACATCGCTAAAGTTTACATTTAGGGCATTAAGGCGATCGCGGTTGATATCAATTTCATACTGTGGTGTATCGGCAGTGAATTGAGTGTAAGCACCTCGCGGAGGAGTAAATATTCCCGTTTTGTTTGCCTTTTGCAGAATATCCTGAGCATTTGCCGCAAATTGCTGAAAGGACAATTTATTCCCCGTCGTATCTTCGAGCTGCATATTGAAACCACCCAACGGACTGAATCCAGAGATGGGTGGTGGACTAGACGCGCCAACAACGGCACCTGTAATCTTTCTACCCAGTTCTGTGTTCAGGCGTTGTATAATCGCAGTCACAACCTGACTGGCTTTCTTGCGCTCATCCCAAGGTTTCAAGTGACAAAAGAATATCCCTTGATTTGCTCCGTTGCCATTAAAACCAGCACCACTAATTTCCGCAGTAGATACAATCTCAGGAATATTTGCCAGACTTTGATGCACCTGATCCAGAGTATTTTGCGTGTACTGAAGTGATGCCGAGTTGGGACCCTGAACCAGACCTAAAATTGACCCTTGGTCTTCACCGGGAACAAACCCCGATGGAACTGTACGAAATACCAAAACGGTTGCTACTAGCCCAACAACAAATACTGCAATGACTACATAGCGCAGTCGAATCAAAAACTGAACAAAGGAAATATATCTTGCGAGTACCCAGGAGAATCCCTGGTTAAATTTGCCAAAAAACCAACCTAATGGACCGCGTGGGGGGCGCGGGGGACGCAACAAAATCGCCGATATACTGGGACTGAACGAGAGCGCATTAAAGAGGGAAACAGCCACAGAGAAGACAATGATTAAAGCAAATTGCTTATACAAAAGTCCTGTAGCTCCAGGGAAGAAAGATACTGGCACAAACACCGCCATCAACACAAGAGCAGTGGCAATTAACGCCCCAGTCAGTTCGTTCATCGCCTCAAAGCTGGCTTCTCTAGGTGACTTGCCTTCATTCTGTATTTTGGCAGAAATCGCCTCGACAACCAGAATGGCATCATCCACCACTAGACCTGTCGCCAGTACCAACCCAAACATCGTCAGGGAGTTAATCGAAAATCCTAATAGCTTAGCAAAGACCATCGCCCCGAGCAGCGATACTGGAATTGCGATGGTGGGAATAACGGTGGCACGCCAGTTTTGTAAGAATACAAAAATCACAACGATCACCAGACCAACGGCTTCCAACAGGGTGAGCAAAACTTCTTTGTTAGACTCTTCGATAAAACCGACGGTATCATATACCAAAACTCTTTTGAAACCTGGTGGGAAACTCTGCTCTAACTCCTTCATTCTTGCTTCAATTTGCTTGGCGACATCGAGCGCATTGCTACCTGGAAGCTGATAAACGCCCAAAGCCACGCCAGGTTTTCCGTTAATCTTGGCGGATGAGGTGTATGATTGTGATCCCAGCTCTACCCTACCTACATCCTTGAGCTTGATCTGAGTCCCATTACTTGCCACTTTGACGACAATATTTTCTGCTTCAGTTACATTGCTGAACATGCCATGCAAGTTTAGCGGGATTTGATACTGCTGACCTTTAGGAGCTGGTTCAGCCCCAATTGCACCACCACCGACAACAACGTTTTGGGATTGTACTGCCGTGACTGCATCAGTAACGGTAAGTCCTCGGCTCGCAAGGGCTTTGGGATCTAGCCAAACGCGCATGGCATATTGCAGTTGTCCAAAAATGTTGACTTGCCCGACTCCTGGAATCCGAGCAATTTCGTCGTTCACATACAGATCCACATAATTACTGATGAACTCAGCATCGTATTCATCATTTGGAGAGAAGAACCCGTAGACTACCAAAAGACTTGTGGATGCTGTTTTAACTATAACTCCCTGCTGTTGAACTGCTGATGGCAAGAGGGGAGTTGCCTGTTGCAGATTATTCTGTACATTCACCTGGTTTACGCTTGGGTTCGTACCGACTCCAAAATATGCCGAGATATTGCTTGCGCCTGTGGCACTCGTTGAGGAGAAGTACTGCATATCCCGAGTTCCGTTCAGCTTTCGCTCGATTGGAGTTGTGACTGTTGTTTCGATCGTCTGCGGATCGGCTCCTACATAAGTAGCAGTAATCTGAACCTGATTTGGTGCAATTTGGGGAATGTACTCAATGGGGAGGAGTGGCAAACAAACCCCACCCAACAGCACAATTACAATTGTGCAAACCGTCGTTAGAATTGGTTTTTTGATAAACGTATCCGCAATAGATAAGATCACGCAGCGATTCTCCTAGCTTCAATTCAACTGATTCCACTGATATGCTTGCAAGATCATGATTTAGATGGACTGTTTGAATTGTTGGCTTGAGATACAATTGGAGATCCATCTCTGAGCTTAATGCTTCCTGATGTAATTACTTGATCGCCGGAATTCAGTCCTTTCTCAATTTGGTACTGTTGCCCTTGAATATCTCCCAATGTCACTGGCACTTGGCGAGCAACTAACTGCTTTTTACCGTTGACTTGATTTTCTTTAGCAACAAACACAAAGTTTTGTCCACCAATTGTTGTGACTGCATTAACTGGAACGAGAACACCTGGCTTTGTATTCCACACAACTCTTGCTTTCACGTATTGACCATCGCGGAGGTTACTGCCTTTGTTGAGAAAGCGTGCCCTGGTGAAGATGGATTGAGCATTTAGATCGGCTTGGGAAGACACGAAGTACATACTCCCTGAACCCAGAGGAGCGCTGGTATTTGGATCAAGCAGTTGTACAAGCAATCCTGTTTTTAGTTCACCCGCGCGGCTAATTGGGATCGGAATCTGAAGATCGAAGGCGTTGTTTTGGTTAATCGTCGTCAGGGTGTCTCCGGTATTGACGTAGTCTCCGACTTTAAGGTTGATGTTACCCACAGAGCCAGAAATAGGTGCCACTATCTGCTTCTGATTGACAGTCACCTTGTAAGACGCTGCATCTGCTTGAGCTGCACGGATATTGGCTTCTGCTTGAACGAGATTAGCTTGGTTAGCTGCGACTTGACTTTGAGCTGTGCGAACTGCGTTCCGTTCTACATTCAAATTTGTTGCATAAGTGTCTGCCGTCGCACGATCTACCGCTCCTTGCTGCACTAGAAATTGGTATCGGGTGTTGTTGACTTGTGCGAGTTTCAATTGCGCCTGAGCTTGAAACAACTGCGCTCTTGTTGCCTGAACATTCTTAGCAGCAGTATTACGAGCGGCGATCGCCGCCGCAATTGCAGCTTGGGCACTATTGTATTGGGGAACTGTTTGATCGGGAGTGAGGATAATAATCGGAGCTCCCTGCTTCACCTCTGCTCCTGGCGGAACAAGAATCTGCTGAATTCTGCCTTGAATTTCCGGCTTGAGATTGACAGTTTTCTCGGCTTCCAACGTTCCAACATACTCGCTGCTGTCTTGAAGCGTGCTGGTTCGCAAACTTTGTAACTGCACTGTAGTTGGTGGAGGACTGCTAGCTTTAGCGGAATCGTTAGCTTTATTACAGGAAGACGTTAAGATCGATAGTAAAAGGACTGTACCTAGTAAAGGATATTTTCTCAATTCAAGCCTCCTTAGTGTTAGCAATACTAGTAGGAGTAAGTATTTACTTTTATTAATCTCTTTATACTTTTATACTGATTTAGATTAATTTCCTTTATACTCCATTAGAAATAAACTATCGCTATTCAGAAGGGATATATCTAAACAGCAGCCTACTTTGCCACTCGCTCTTCGGTCGATACTACTGATTACATAAGAAGAACGAAAAACTCAACCATCAAGAAGGTCAAGTTTTTTTATTAATATACCGTCTAGACAGTATAGTAACAAATAACAAAAAATTTTGCCACAAGACGATGGACTAGTACCGCTGCCTGGGAATTACAAATGAAAAAGAAAAAAAGCTTGATTTGTAAGCTTTCTGACAGAGCTAAATGATAGCTTTATTTCCTCACCTCGTGTAAAGAGCGCTCAGGAAAATCAAAGCTTTACTCTGGCTCTGCTAGTTTCAAAAGCTCCTCTATCATCTTGGTGCGCAGTGATTCGTTAGGCGGGGTAAATCCAAATATATTAGCAAAGTACAGACCATCCAAGGCTAGGCGGATAAGTGTTACCCGTTCAGGCGAAAGTCCACTTGCTTCCATCTGTTGCTGCCAATCATCAGTCACTTGCTGTAGAGGCGCTAACAGCTTAGGATTAAAGAGAATTGCTGCCAGCAAACTATAGTGAAGTGCAATCATTTCCTGATTTAAGTCAGTAAATGAACGAATATAGGCTCTTACCCATCGACCTACTGTCTCCGGTGTGTCATCTTGGTCAAACGCCTGCTGAATTCGTGATAACCGTAGCTCAACAAGCTGATTCATCATCTCTGCAATAAGTGCCTCTTTATTAGGAAAGTGGTAAAGTAAGCCACCTTTGCTCACTCCTGCTTCACGAGCCACCGCTTCAAGCGTCATTGCCTCTGCCCCATGAGCGATGATGACTTGGCAGGCTGCTTGCAAAATTATCTCCCGAGTGGCACATTGAGTCTTTGACTTTTTCGTCATAGCCATAAGTTCAGCACTTCTCAACTGCAAGGTAATGAACACTTGTACTATCTTATCTGAAATTTATCAAAACTTAACCATCCAGACGGTTAAGTTTTTTAGATGAATTAAATGAGAAGCCATACCAGGCGCGAGCAGTTCTCTGTTCGTGCAGCAATGAAATTATAGAAAATATCAAGCAAAGTCATTCAGTCATGACTAAATTATTAATTTTGACACTCTCCGCTTCTTCGAGACGGAGATTCTTAAGACTTTTCAGTCCTAATATGCCTATTATTAGGGAAGCTTTGCTCAACACGTTTGCCTAAAAGGCGTATTGATATCTCCGTGGCGGGTTTTTCAGCTGTGACTTTCTTCCAGTCCGGAAGTAGGTTTTAATGTAAAGTCTGCTGGGGGAAACTTCCCTTGGGCTGTAGCTTTACGTCTTGTCTGACACTTCTTAATATACCATGATTCTCATTATTCACGTTGATGATTCACCCAGCCTTTTCCCAAGGGGAGACGCTCCCTTGAACAGGACTGGTCTCACCATTAACCATCAACAATTAACTTTCAATGCAATTGAAAGAGTGATTATTCGAGTATCACAGCC
>JAQYWP010001083.1 GCA_029379285.1 Rhizonema sp. PD38 | reverse complement strand
TTAACGATGGAGAAATTCATCCCCAACCCTTTTAGTCTTGAACTTGGGGCACGCCTCTACAAAACTGGGGACTTAGGACGATATTTACCTGATGGAAATATTGAATACATAGGACGCATCGACAATCAAGTGAAGGTGCGGGGCTTCCGCATTGAGTTGGGCGAAATAGAAGCAGTACTGAGTCAACACCCATCAGTTCATTCAGTTGTGGTCACCTCCCGAGTAGACACCCCAGGGGATCAACGCTTAGTCGCCTACATCGTGCCACAACTGCAACTGACGAGTTCCCCGACAATGAGCGAGTGGCGGCAATTCCTGAAAACAAAGCTACCAGAGTACATGGTGCCATCTGCATTTGTCATCTTGTCTGAGTTGCCGTTGACACCCAACGGTAAGGTAGACCGACGTGCCTTGCCAACACCAGAGACAAACAACCTTTTTGTACAAGCTAGTTTTGTCCCGCCCCTTGACATCGTGGAACTGAAACTGGCAGAAATTTGGGCAGAACTTTTGAATGTCTATCCTGTTGGAATAAAGGATAACTTCTTTGACCTGGGTGGTCATTCTCTTTTAGCTGTGCGACTTATGGCTCGGATTGAGCAGCAATTCGAGAAAAATCTACCCTTGGCGACACTCTTCCAAAACTCAACTATTGAACAATTAGCGACTATTCTCCGCCAGCCGATAGATGCTTTAAATTGGTCTCCAATAGTACCTATTCAACCTCATGGTTCTAAGCGACCTTTCTTCTGCGTGCCAGGAGTGGGTGGCAATACTATTTACTTGTACAACCTGGCACATTATTTAAGTAAAGAACAACCATTTTATGGACTAGAATCACTCGGTCTTGACGGGGAATCAAAGCCACATACACGAATCGAGGATATGGCAGCTTATTACATTGAAGCAATACAGTCCATTCAACCCTCTGGACCATACCTTTTGGGTGGTCATTCCTCTGGCGGTATAGTAGCTTTTGAGATGGCGATTCAGTTACATAAGCAGGGATATGAGGTTGCTCTACTTGCCCTTTTGGATTCTTATAGACCAGCTTATAGTACAAATGAACTAAATGTTGCTGGTCTTGATGATCTAGGATGGCTGAACATGATTGCCAGCCAAGTTGAAAGCATCTACGGAAAGAGCTTAAATTTATCCTCTGAAGCTCTCCTCGCTCTTAGTCCAGACGAGCAACTGAACTACTTCAAAGAGCAGCTACAAATGATCAATTTATTGCCTCCCGATATTGGAATCAAGCAACTTCGCGGTTTGATGAAGGTTTTCAAAACTAACCATCAAGCTTCTTCTGTTTATATGCCACAAGGAGTTTATCCGGCTCAGATGACGTTTTTCAGGGCTAGCGAAATTGATGCTGTTAGTAATGGAAAGTCTGAAACTTTAGATGAATTAGGATTGGGCTGGGACAAGTTTTCTGCTCAACCTCTGGATGTCCACCTTGTTCCTGGTGACCATAACACAATGCTCAGTGAACCTCACGTCCAGATTTTAGCTCAACAGCTGACAATCTGCATTGAATGCTCACAGATAGATGATTGAGGAATCAGAGATGGCGCAACATTCAACAACTATAGGAATGCGTTTGTTCATTGTCATTTCAATTGGACAGATCATCTCCCTGATCGGCTCCGGCTTGACTAGCTTTGCCTTGGGTATCTGGGTATATCAGCGGACTGGTTCAGCCACTGACTTAGCCCTCATTTCGCTATTCGCAACTATACCGCGCATTGTCATCTCTCCCTTTGCAGGTGCGTTGATAGACCGTTGGAATCGCGGCTATTGGATGATTGTCAGTAATTCTGGTGCTGCTGTGAGTATTGTGGCGATCGCCCTCCTACTAGCCATCCATCGCCTAGAAATGTGGCATATTTACTTATTAACTGCCGTCAGTTATGCCTTCAATGCCTTTCACTTGCCAGCTTATACCGCCGCCACTACCCAGCTAGTACCGTCGCAACATCTTGACCGTGCCAGTGGGATAATCCAACTGGGGCAAGCCATTGCTCAGCTGCTCTCACCAGTGTTAGGAGGTCTACTAATAGTCACTATCCAACTTCAAGGGGTTATTCTCCTCGACTTTGCCAGCTTCCTATGCGCCATCCTCACCCTGCTTTTAGTCCGATTTCCCGACATTAAGACCACCGGAGCAGAAAAATTGGGGAAAGGTTCGTTACTCAGCGAAGCTGCATATGGATTTTCCTACATCACAAAAAGACCTGGATTATTAGGGCTACTCATTTTTTTTGCTGCCAGCAATTTTCTTTTGGGAGCCGTTAGCGTGTTAACCACACCGTTGGTGCTATCCTTCACCTCACCCACTGTGCTTGGGACAATTCTGTCTATTAGTGGTATCGGTATGTTGATTGGTAGTGTGGTTATGGGTACTTGGGGAGGAAGACAGCACCATATCAACAGAGTGTTTGGCTTTATGCTGCTAGGCGGACTGTGCATTCTAGTTGCCGGGTTGCGCCCCTCTGTCCCACTCTTTACCACTGTCAGTTTCCTCTTCTTCCTTGGTTTACCCGTGATTAGCGGTTCCACTATAGTTATCTTTCAAAAGAAAGTCCCGCTTGCTATTCAGGGAAGGGTTTTCGCCTTAAATACAGCCTTGGCTGGGGCATCCATGCCCCTTAGCTATGCGATCACTGCACCTTTAGCTGACCACATCTTTGAGCCTCTAATGGCTACCAATAGTCCCTTGGCTGGAAGCATAGGACAAATCATTGGCGTCGGACCAGGTCGCGGTATTGGTTTACTATTCATCATCATAGGAATCCTCACCATGCTAACAACAGTTGTTGCCTACCAATATCCCCCTCTAAGATTTGTCGAGTCGGAACTGCCAGATGCTTAAACACGCAGTAGCTGTCGTTGACCACGTTAGTGTTTTCTTGGTACGAATGGAAACACTAGGTATTCAGCTTGTTACATATGAAAGAGCGAGTATGTTCCTATAGCACTGAAGCAACTGGTTTTTGATCGCACCCGTGGTTTGTGTGAATATTGCCGCAGCCAAGCGATCGGAACTTGTTGCTTTGAAACAGACGTCATGAGCAATTGGTATTTTATAGCACTTATACTTACGTATCTAATGATTGGCTCCATGTGATACAGCGTTAATCTGCCAAAACTTTTCCCAAGTATTCCATGGTGTCAGCAGGACAGATCCTGATAATGGTTTTTTTCTTACCCAGTCAGGCATTAGGTGATTTCCAGCAAATAAATTACCGACTACTGTACGTTCCCTCAGCTATTGAA
>JAQYWP010000161.1 GCA_029379285.1 Rhizonema sp. PD38 | reverse complement strand
TATTACACTCCTATTGGCGTATTAAGGGTTTATCCAGACAGGTGCAAGATATGAGGTGATGGGATCTTTGTGATTTTTGGCGCACCGATTCAACGCAAAGATGATGCAATAAGAGCAGTTGCTTGTGCTATTGCTATGCAGTTAGCAATGGATAAGATTAATGCAAGACTTGTCACTAGAGATTTACCACCTTTAGAAATGGGTATTGGCATTCATACTGGTGAAGTTTTAGCAGGCAATATCGGTTCTCAACGGCGTGCCAAATATACAGTGATCGGAAGAAATGTGAATTTGGCTTCCCGAATAGAATCTTATACTGTAGGCGGGCAGATTCTTGTTTCTAAAGATACTTTTAAAGATGCAGGTTCGATTTTGCGAGTTGATGGGCAAAGGCAAGTCGAGATTAGGGGAATTGAGGAACCGATCACGATTTACGATGTTGGGGGTGTAGGTGGCAGATTTAACCTATGTTTGCCTAAAGCCGAAGAAATACTGTTAACCATAGAGCAGGAAATCCCTCTACAGTTTATGATTTTAGAAGTGAAGCATCTTACAGGGCAAACATTTGAGGGTAGTTTGATAAAGCTATCAAATACCAGCGCTGAATTTCGCTCGGATCATCCGGTGCAACTCTTTCAGGTAACTGCGGTTGATGAAGGAAAGTTCACCTGCATCTTCCCTGAAGAGCAGTTCTACCTGTTTGCGATATTTCAGCTTTGGGTCATCTTTAGGTGATTTTGCCAGCAGAATTTTGTGTCCTTCTTTAATAGGATACAATTCTGGTGTCATTGCTGGTGCAGCTTCTCGCACCTTGGCAAAGACATAGCTATGTAGTTCATCAATCGAAATCCAGCCATCGTTATTTTGGTCTGCGGCTCCTGTGGCAATGCCTTCTACTAGATAGTGGGTATAAATGGAAAGCTCCAACCCTTGTTGCTCAAAGGAGTATTGCATGGAGGTGGAAGAGGTGAGAATTGCCCTTCCTTGTCCACCTAATTGGGCTTCTATTGTCAGATTACCATCATCTTTTGCCGTCATGCCACGAGGAAATGCACCGCTAAAGCAACAGTCAAGGATAATGACCTGTCGTTGGGAACGACTCTCACTCATAACTTCATGAATATAGCTAGCAGAAACTGCTGTTGGCTTTACGAGTGTACAATTATTCTCTTTATAGGTTTCACTTGTCGCCAAATAAAGCTTACCAGTCTCGTCTTTAATACCGTGTCCGGAGAAATACAGTAGTACCAAATCATCTTTTTTACGCTTGGCAAACAAGTGATAGAGCGACCTTTCCATTTCCTGGCGGGCGGGTTTTGCAACACACTGACATCAGTAGCCGCAAATCCACCTATTTCCGGGTTCTGCAAAACTCGTTGCATTGCGATAATATCTTTGAGCGCCGCAGGAAGAGAAGTTAGTCCACCTTCTGCGTAGAAAACTGTTGAAAACTGTGAAACAAATTGCGTCCAGCTTGCGTTCCCCCAGTGATATTAAAGATGCTGCCATTGATTGTGACGTTGGAATTATTAGGCAGAGTCCTATCTGGCGTAATCTGGGCAGTTGCAGAACTTGCACCCCATGAGCAAGCACCACCTAAGATAATCCCCAATAACCAGCTACCCCAAGCACCCATTCTGTGACATTGAACTCTCCCTAGCATGGCTGTATCTACCCCACTATTGAGCAAACCATCCTTCAAGTTGAAGTATGACAACTGCTTTGTAACATCCTCTATTTTCTTAACAAAACTTCACCAACAGCAGTACTGGCTGTAGTCTTGAGGGCAGCGCTCAATACCGTGATATATCTTCGTTGAGGCAGCAGGGGCGCAGAGGGGTCTCACAGGTGTAGGTTTTTTACAATTGGGTGTTGGCAAGACTTGGAGGACAAGGAAGGAAAGTAGACGAGGTAGTTTTTTTACTCAAATTGTATAAAAAGCAGTATATATACATAGATTTTTATCTTCTTCCTCTACTTTCCGATATCCCGGAACTTGACGAGGAATTTTTCAAAAATGCGGAACTTGTAGAGCGAAGACCAAGAACCGAGGCAATAAGCATCAGGATTGATAGCGACGTGCTACGATGGTTCAAAGAGCACGCGAAGACGAAGGGGTATCAGACGCTCATTAACGATGTACTACGCACGTATGTAGAACACAGCAAGGGCAAGCAGGGTGAGGCGCTAAAATAGGAAGCTGTATAGCGCCTCACTCGCTGTAGGTATTGCTCTACACATCTAAGTGGCGTTACTGCCAAACTAACCCTTAGCTATTTGAATTATGGCATTGAGTCCGGAACGGAACTTAGACCAAACCGACTTATGCAATTAGTTGTGTAAGTCGTTTTTTCGCGATCACTACTTACTAACCATAGACGATAGACTAAACTAGTTACTTGTAGTGTTATTCTGTTAAACTCTATCGGATAAATATTTTATGGTTAAAAGACTTTCAGCGGCAGTTTACGGCATGGCGACGACACCAACTGTAGCTCCTGAACGGTCTACTGAAGTCACCCGTAAGCTCTATCCCAATTATAAAGTAATCGTTTTAAACGATGACTTTAACACATTTCAGCATGTCTCTGAGTGTCTGAAGAAGTATATTCCAGGGATGACGAACGATCTGGCTTGGGAACTGACCAATCAGGTGCATTATGAAGGTCAAGCAATTGTCTGGACTGGGCCTCAAGAACCAGCAGAACTTTACCACCAGCAACTGCGTCGAGCTGGTTTGACAATGGCTCCTTTAGAGGGTGCTTAACGACAATGGGCAAACGCATCGTCAATACCCATAAGGCGGCTTCTCAAAAAACTGGTAGATTGGTTTGGAATCATTCGACCCACATGCATGGTCTTATCCCTGTTTTAGAACGTCTGGTGCATCTTGATGGAATTCAGACTGTCACACCAGGAGAAATTGGGCGAGTGAAAGGGCATATGCCCAAGATGCAACTGCGTGTGTCTGTGCCAATTCAGGGAGGCTTTAAGATCATTGCACGCCAAGGGAAAACGGTGCAAGAAGTGTTTATATTGACTATTTTAGATCGCGAACAACTCGAAGAGGTGATCGCGATCGCTATGAAAAATTAAGCTCATCTCACCCTTCATCAAGAAGTGGGATGAGCGCGTTCTAAGACAATCGACGACTGTCTGCAAAGTTGTCTAAGCACCTCCAGTTCAATCACGCCTAAACAAGCCTTCTGATAATTTGTGTGCAATTAGCCTTCTCGTTTTCATGCCGACGAACAATTCTGAACTGCAAACACAGGCTCGGGTAATCTTAGATGCTATCGCCTTCACGCCCTTTGAGCAATGCCTTCCTTTGAGCCGTGAGTTTGGCAAAATATCTGCTCGTCCTGGAATTTATGCAATCCGACACAAAACTGATGGATTGCTTTACATTGGTAAAACCAAGAGTCTGCGAAGTCGCTTCATTGGTGGGCACAAAGCTTTTTTGTAGGCGTGGCTCGACAAATATAGCGATGAAGAGATTCGTATTGCTGTGCAGTCAATTTCCTACTGGGAAAACCCTACGCTATTATTGGAGCTAAAAGCTATCATCCTGAGAGCTACTGAACCTCCTTATAACGTCCAGATCCCAAGCGAACAGTAAAGCTATGCAAGCAAAACTCTTGGAGCAACTTTCCTCCTCTGATGCTGAAGTCATATTGGAACGCTTACCAGAACGAATTCGAGCTGCCCTAATTAATCGTGCCACTGAAATTGAGTATCCTGTTGAAGCAGTCATTGAGATGGCGATCGCCAGCTTCCTCGACATAGAGGCATGATAGTTTTGCAGATTGTAAACCAGGCCGTGAACAATAAAAGCATTAGCGATCAAATCACCTCTAATAAACGATTTAATGGACAATACTGGACAATGAATACAAATAACCATCATGTCGTTGTATGACTTAGCAATATTTGTGATTGATTATTTGTAGTGACTTTGTTCCAGTATTAATATCAAATTGTCCGGTTTTTCGAGTTGTAACTCTTCCAATATGAACACCAATATAGTCAGTTAAGACTTGATCTGGCTATATTCTCAGCGTAGATACTGGTTGTCCAATATTGTCCACCGTCTGGTGTATAGCTTGAAAGTTTTCTTGTTTTCAGTTGCCACACATTTTGACAATTTTGTCAATGTATAAGTCTTATTATTGTTGACCAATGAACGCTCCTGTGCCTGCACTGGCTCTCCATCTTCTTTTGGAGCACGCCTACGCTCCCTTGAACAGTACTGCCTCCTAATGACAGTGACGGCAGATTAAACCCACCTTTACTCTTGTATGCGGCGAACAGCCAGTTTATGTAATGGGAGGCTGACAATACAAGAAAATGTTAAAAAGTATGACAAAGCAGTTGTTATTCTCAAGCTCATCATCAAAGTTTCCCAGTCTGGTAATACTATCTTCTGGATGCCAAAAGCGATACAGTAAACTAGCCAATATGAAAAGCACATTCTAAACAGTATTTGCTCTGTCTGTTCGACTTCATCCTTTTGCTGCTTGCGTTTTTGTCTATCTGAAGGCTTCTCAGAAAAATCCCAAAGTAAGACTAAGCCTGCAATACTGGCTACACAAGAAACAGCAACTAAAGAAGTATGACAAAATAAATTTAGTAAATGCATAAGCATTGATCCCAATAGTTTCCTATATAAGAATTCAGTCTAAAGGAATAGCCGATGGGGATATGCAAATAGTTACAAACTGAAATAGATACTGTCAAAAATGTAAAGAATTGTTTATAGATAATGGTTGATGGTTGAGTGTTAGTGGTTACAAGAAAATTTAATGCTCTAACAATTAACCATCAACAATCAATCCACTTATTATTTCTCCTTGAAAGTCCAGACACCATCATCCCAGTCTGTATCTGATGGCGGTGTTTGTAGCCAGCGATGACATCGCTGTAGATACAACATTGCGGCGCTGTCATTTTTGTCAACTTCCAAAACCTTGGTAAACTCAGTTTGGGCAAAGGTAAACTGACGATTCAAGTAATATTCGCGACCTTTATGATAATGCTCAATGACTTGCAATTTTTGACAGGGTATGGGATCGGAACGCAAACCCACCAATTCATAAATAGCGACTGGCTCATTTCTGCCTTTGACGCGGATGTAATCTAGTTCTCTCGACCACACAAAATTTTTGCAAGGTTCATACGTTTTATCACTGATAATAATATCACAACCGTACAGCTTGCTAACACTTTCCAAGCGCGAACCTAGATTGACGCCATCGCCAATAGCAGTAAATTCCATTCGCTTGCTAGAACCAATATTACCACTAATGACAACGTCAGAATTAATACCAATACCGATATTGATTTTCGGTTTGTTAGCTGCATAACGACGGGCATTGAATTCCTGCAAGCGATCGCGCATTTCCAGCGATGTTTGCACTGCCATCCAAGCGTGTTCATGCAAAGGTAAAGGGGAGCCATACACAGCCATAATTGCATCGCCAATATACTTATCAAGAGTCCCTTTATACTTAAAAACCGCCTCCACCATAGATTCAAAATATTCGTTAAGCATACCGACAACTTCTTCAGCCGCCAAATTTTCCGTCAAAGTCGTATAGCCACGAATATCAGAGAATAAAATCGACACCTCTTTGCGATCGCCACCCAGTTTAGCGTCATCCAACTTCAGTAATTCTTCCGCTAATTCCTGAGTCATGTAACGGTACATCGTACTCTTGAGACGCTTCTCATCACTAATATCATCCATCACCACGAGCGCTCCCCGCACTTGTTGAGAGTCGCTAACATCAGCAATCGTATTTATCGATAAATTAATACTGTGTTGTTTTTCCCCATGAGAAAGAAGTGTGCGATCAGGATAATACTGCTCGTGATCTTTGGACTCTGCTGTATTTAAAGCTGCTTGACACCACTTACTAAAGTGACCTTCTTTAATGCGGATGATATCACTAATCAATATTCCTTCCAAACGGTCATCAGCTTCCAAACCAAGCATTTGCTTAGCACTTTCATTAGCAGCAATAATCAACCCAGCTTTATCAGTGGAAATGACGCCATTTGAGAGACTGCGAAGAATATCACGTTGCATTTGTTCCTGCTGCTTAACCGTAGCAAAGAGCTGAGCATTTTGCAGAGCCACTCCTGCTTGAATATTAAAAGCTTCCATAAACTCTTCATCATTACGATCAAAACTCGCTTGAAAGCACTCAGGTGCTTTTGGCCAAAATCTATGATTATAAGCCGGAAAATCCCCTGATTTCTTCTTATTAACAAGCTGAGTCACACCAATCAACTCTCGATCTGCATTAAACACTGGCATACAAAGTAAACTACAAGTGCGATAGCCATTTTGCCGATCCATTTGCTTAGCAGTTTCCGAGTCTGGATGATCGTACAAATCAAACATGATATTTAACCTTTCGCCAGAGACAGCCACAATCCCCGCAAATCCTTTACCTATAGGTATTCGCAACTCCTTAGTCGAACCATCATCCTGAGTAATTGTTGTCCAGAGTTTACCAGCATCGTGATCCAACAACCATAAAGTACTGCGATCGGCATTCATCAGTTCCTTTGCTTCATCCATCACGCGCCTCAGAGTTTCCTCCAAATCAAGACTGCTTTGACTTAGAGACTTAATCGCCTTCATTAGTGCTGCCGCAGCTCTTTGTTTTTGAGTCGCCATATAAAAAGAACGCGACGACTCTAAAATCAACCTAATGGAAGGAGCAAACTCCTGAAATAATTGTTCATCGGCACTAGTAAATCCTTCAACATCAATACGTTCAGAGATCGGCGCATCTGGATTGTAAGAAGATTTTAACTTATTCAGTAGTTGCACCACCGCCACTAATTTTCCTTCTTCATTCAACAAAGGCAAAGCCAACATAGTGTAAGTGCGGTAGTCAGTTCTTTTTTCTTGTTCTTGAGCAAAAAAAGAGCGCGAATCATCGTAAAAATCATAGGGAATATTCACAACTTTCTTGTACGTCGCCACCTCACCAGCAATACCCTTATCTGCCGGAATACGAATTTCTAGGGAGCGATCGCCATCACCTTCCGCTAAAATTGACCAGAGTTGTTTTTTCTGCTCATCCAATAAAAATATTGTTGTCCGATCAGCTCCCAATAACTCCCCAGTTTTCAGAGTAATCGAATGCAACATTTCCTGGAGGATAGTTTCAAACCCTTGTGAATCGAACATCGACAGTGTTTGATTCACAATTTTTAATTTCTGTTCAACCTCGGCAACAACTAATTTAAAAGTATCCTGAGTGAGAGGCGAAAGAAAAGTAGAAATAGTTCTTTTTTGTTGATTAAGAACACTTATAGGCGCAGAGTTATACTGCAGTAGTTTTTCTTCAATATTGCCAACAGCGATGGTTAAATCTGTAGTTCTACCGCACGTTTGTTCAACTGACATAACTGGCTTATGAGATAAGATTCTATTTGAGAAAGCATTAACA
Organism: Rhizonema sp. PD38; assembly: GCA_029379285.1. Classification (GTDB taxonomy): domain Bacteria; phylum Cyanobacteriota; class Cyanobacteriia; order Cyanobacteriales; family Nostocaceae; genus Rhizonema. The sequence continues at coordinate 4,516 of JAQYWP010000161.1, read as the reverse complement.
ATGTATTAAGTTTTCATGGCTTGTAGAAATGAGAACTTAATATTTCGTCCATAGTTTAAGATTTCACATAACCAGTTTTGTCCGCTCTGACAGTTCAAGTGCAAAAGAGTAATGAATATAGAGCAGTGAGAGTAAGTTTTGAGCAGGTAAATAGTTCATTGGTTGGTAGTATGCACGCCAGTATTTATAGATTGCTAGAATTAAGAAATGGTGCAAGTTGTCCATTCTCTAGCCCAAGCAGTCACAATTGACTGACTATTCTGATGAGGCTACTGTTATAGTTTTCCCAAAAAGTCGGTTGAGATAACAGAAAATATCTAATGAACCGCCAAGACGCCAAGGAAGCCAAGAGAAGATTAAGAAGAGAGGATGATGCGTTTGATGCCTTCTTTTAAAATAGGGACGTTGAAGTTGATGAGAAGACCTAGAGTGTGGTTAGTGGCTCTGAGATAGGATATAACTTGGGCTTCGTTAATGGGAGTCAGTTTCTCTACAGCTTTCAATTCCACAATCAAAACATCGCCAATAATAAAATCTGGTTCACCCTCACCAACTTGATGACCTTTATATTTAACTGCAACTGGAGGTTTAGATTTGTAAGGTATCTCCCGCATCTGAAACTCCAGCTTTAAAGCTTGATGGTACACAGACTCCAAAAATCCCGGTCCTAACACCCGATGCACTTCAATTGCCGCTCCAATTAAGTCATAAGCCAACCTATCTACTTCTGGACTTGGCTCTCTTCTCTTGGCTTCCTTAGCGTCTTGGCGGTTCATCTCCATAAATACTCTCCAAACCCTGTGGCAAAATTTATAAAAGTCCTCCCATACTTAATGTTTCCCAGCATGACCGAAACAATCACTAACCTCCCCAGTTTGTACGATCCCTTCTCCACTGACGCCAAGTGGCAAAAATTTTGGGAAGACAACCAACTCTACAAAGTAAACCCTAACAATGGTGGCAAACCTTATTGCATCGTCATTCCACCACCAAATGTCACTGGTAGTTTGCACATGGGACACGCCTTTGAGAATACGTTGATTGACTGTTTGATCCGTTACCACCGGATGAAGGGATGCAATACTCTCTATCTACCCGGAACCGATCACGCCAGCATTGCCGTGCAAGCAATTCTGGAAAAGCAACTGAAAGCGGAAGGCAAAACTCGCTATGAATTAGGGCGTGAAAAATTTCTCGAAGGTGCTTGGCAGTGGAAAGCCGAATCTGGAGGAACGATTGTTAATCAGTTGCGACGCTTGGGGGTATCGACAGACTGGTCTCGCGAACGCTTTACTTTAGATGAGGGTTTGTCCAAGGCTGTTGTCGAAGCTTTTGTTCGCCTTTATGAGGAAGGGTTAATTTATCGTGGTGAGTATTTGGTGAATTGGTGTCCGGCGACTCAGTCGGCTGTGTCTGATGTGGAGGTGGAAAATCAGGAAGTTCATGGGCATCTCTGGCACTTCCGTTATCCCATAGCTGATGGCTCTGGTTATATAGAGGTGGCGACGACTCGTCCGGAAACTATGCTGGGTGATACTGCGGTTGCGGTGAATCCTGGTGATGAACGCTATAAGCACTTAGTTGGTAAGATGCTGACTCTGCCAATTATGAATCGGGAAATCCCGATTATTGCTGATGAGTTGGTTGACCCAACTTTTGGGACAGGTTGTGTGAAGGTGACTCCGGCTCACGATCCCAATGATTTTGAAATGGGTCAGCGTCACAATCTGCCGTTTATCAATATTATGAATAAGGACGGCACTCTTAATGAAAATGCTGGTTCATTCCAAGGACAAGACCGTTTTGTAGCCCGGAAAAATGTGGTTTCCCGTCTGGAGGCAGATGGTTTTCTGGTGAAGGTGGAAGATTATTTGCATTCTGTTCCTTATAGCGAGCGCGGTAAAGTTCCTGTTGAACCCCTCCTCTCTACTCAGTGGTTTGTCAAGATTCGCCCGATGGCAGATCGAACGCTTGAATTCCTTGATGGAAACAATTCTCCGGAGTTTGTTCCTCAACGTTGGACTAAGGTTTACCGTGACTGGTTGGTGAAAATTAAAGATTGGTGTATCTCTCGGCAACTGTGGTGGGGTCACCAAATCCCTGCTTGGTACGTTGTGAGTGAAACTGGTGGAGAAATTACTGATCATACGCCTTTTGTTGTGGCGAAGTCGGAAGCTGAAGCTAGAGAGAAAGCTTTATCACAATTTGGAGAAAATGTCAAGATAGAACAAGATCCGGATGTGCTGGATACTTGGTTTTCTTCTGGACTCTGGCCCTTTTCTACTTTGGGATGGCCAGAACAAACTCAGGATTTAGCAACTTACTACCCTACTAGTACTTTGGTGACTGGGTTTGACATTATCTTTTTCTGGGTTGCTAGAATGACGATGATGGGAGGACACTTTACTGATCAAATGCCTTTCAAAACGGTTTACATCCACGGGTTGGTACTGGATGAAAATGGTCAGAAGCAGTCTAAGTCTAAAGGGAATGGCATTGACCCACTGTTATTAATTGATAAGTACGGTACTGATGCTTTACGCTACACTCTTGTTAAGGAAGTTGCGGGCGTTGGTCAAGATATCCGGCTGGAGTACGATCGCAAAAAGAATGAATCGTCATCGGTAGAGGCGTCCCGTAACTTTGCTAATAAGTTGTGGAATGCTGCGCGATTTGTCATGATGAATTTGGAGGATTTTGGATTATCAGACTCCACAAACTTCAACATCGAAAATCTAGAATTGGAGCTTAGCGATCGCTGGATCCTCTCCCGGTACAATCAAGTTGTCAAACAAACTAATGATTACATTGATAACTACGGTTTGGGAGAAGCCGCGAAGGGACTTTATGATTTTATCTGGGGTGACTTCTGCGATCTGTACATTGAACTTGTCAAATCTCGCTTGCAAAAAGATGCTGATCCCATATCGAGGCGGGTAGCACAACAAACTCTTGGCTTTGTGCTGGAAGGTATTTTAAAACTACTTCATCCTTTTATGCCTCACATAACTGAAGAGATTTGGCATACCCTGACTCAGCAATCAGCAGATTCTAAGCAGAGTTTGTCTTTACAACGCTATCCAGAAGCAGAAACAAATTTAATTGACCTAGCTTTGGATGAACAGTTTGAACTGCTTGTTGGTACAATTCGCACGATTCGCAATTTGCGAGCAGAAGCGGATATTAAGCCAGGGGTGAAAGTGACGGTACATCTACAGACAGATAGTCACAAGGAAAGGCAAATTCTTCATGCTGGACAGTCTTACATTAAAGATTTAGCAAAGGTGGAGACTTTGACGATCGCTCTTGAGCAAAAGCAAGAGACAATTAGGCACAATAAAATAAGTTGGACGAACATAGGAGGAATTATCGGCGCAGTCTTCTTACTAAGAATAAGTTTTGCCGTTGTAGATGCAATTAATGACATTCCCTTATTAGGGAATTTCTTTAAAGTAGTTGGGATTAGTTATTCTACGTGGTTTGTTGCTCGAAATTTACTCACAAATAAAGCTAGACAAATGTTTTGGAAACAGGGGTTTAACCCAACAGAGGCTCAACAGTTTCAACAACTGGAGAAACAACCAGAAGAAGTGGCAGCTGATGTTGTTGGGACAATACAAGTACTCCTTCCCCTAGCTGGAGTAGTTGATACCGAAGCACTACGTACTAAACTTGAGAGAAGCTTCAACAAAGTAGAAGCTGAAGTCAAATCTTTGAGTGCAAGGTTGAGTAATTCTAATTTCGTTGATAAAGCACCAGCAGATGTTGTTTCAGGAGCACGGGATGCCTTAGCAGAGGCTGAGAAGCAAGCGGAAATCTTACGCGATCGCCTGCGTAAGTTAGCATAGGGAACAGTCTGCATTTTATACTTGCAACTTCCTAAACAACCGTTATGTTATATCTAGCTCAGGTGCATAAGAACGAATTTTTAGACCAGCCCCAGTTGCGGTTGTTAGCACGTCAGGAAGCTGAAAATATGTGGGCAATGATTCCAGAAGAAGCTTTCATTCTCTTGGGAAAAGGCAGTTCACTAACTCAAAAATTGCTAGTTTTAGTAGAACTTTCCCCCACAGGAGATATTGAAAGCATTGAAGACGCAACTAACTGGGTACTGGCTATGGTGCAAACCTACTTAACCTCTGGTATCTCTCCGGCATTTTTGCAGCAAGAAGCGGAAAGAGCCGAACATTGGCGACAAAATCTGACATTGCAAAACCAAGATCTAGCACGTCGTTCTCTAGAGTTGGAGGCGCGTCGGGAACAAATTCAAGCCTTAGAAGAAGGTTTGAAACGGGAGAAAAACGGGGTTCACAAAGACAACGATTAAGACTCTCCCAGTCAAGGCGTGAGGTGGGCAGTACAAGCGCAAATTCTACGAATTTTCGAGTTTCTGTGGAACACTGCCCATCAATGCAAACAAGGGAAAATCTGATACTACACATTTGCTTATTTCTGTCAAGGTGTAAGCCTAAGCTGCATCTACCTCTCACAAACGCGATCTAATGAGGAACTGTAA
>JAQYWP010000011.1 GCA_029379285.1 Rhizonema sp. PD38 | reverse complement strand
GTGCCGATGTGTAATCTAGTTCTGAGGTATCTTGGATAAATAGCACAACTGAGGAAGAACTATTTTTAGCGATCCATGTTTGTTGCTGCTGTGTGTGGCTTCATTAGCTACTGTGAGTCACAAGATTGTTCTGCAAATAGTCTGTATGCAGCTCTGACTTCATTCCAACCTGACATGATATTTGGCAGACTTGCTTCTTTCTTTAGCGGCAATTGCTGCTCCTACAGCGTTAGCGAAGCGGCTCCTCCGGAGCGTCGCTCTTTCGGTGCGACGACTATCCCCCAACTCGACATCTCCCCATTGTTCAACTGCCCAAGTCTGGAGATCGGTGAAATTTTCCAAATTCATACTCTGACTCTAATACACCCCAACTCCACTTTAAAATATGTTGGTAATGACAAGGCCTAAAGTCAGGGGTTTCAAGCAAGGAAAATTTTCGCTCATTCTCCACGATTAAAAACGTTCTGCTTTAAACCACGATTCATCCACCAGTCGCACAGGAGTCATTCTGACTCCTGGCTCCTGACGAATGTATTCTTTTTTGGTAAGTAATACTCTAAAGCGCTCAGAATGTCAAGGAGTCAACAACCCATCACTAATCGCGAAGCGGGGTAGTGGTAAGTTGCCATTTGTCAGTTGGCGATCGCTTCGAGAGTGGTCTTAACAGACGACTTTAGTTGGTAATAAAATCCCGAGTTCGCTGTAGTTCTTTATTTGCAACAGCCTTCAATGTAATGTCCACAATAAGGGGTAAGGGCATTCATTTCAACGTACTTTGCAGAAGATGAAAGCAAACCTCTAAGAGATAATCTTCATCTACTCCTCTGACAAAAAAGCGACTTTCATGCCTAAGAATAGGCATGATATGGGATGATGGTCATCTTGCAAAAAAAATATGTTCACATTCGTCTTTCCGAAAGATGCCTCAACAAACTAAGAGCTTATACATAAATGAAAGATAAAACCGAATTTACTTATATAAAATTTAATTTTTGCTTGCTCCTGCTACAGGAAAAATGATAGTTTCCATCGTTTTGAGTAATTCTTGCTCATTATAAGGTTTAGAGAAATAAGCTCGCGCACCTAATTGCATTGCAAGTTGCCGATGTTTATCACTGCTACGAGAAGTCAGCATAGCAACTGGTATATTTCTAAAATCATCGTTTGATTTCACACGACCCAAAAAGCCATAACCATCAATGCGAGGCATTTCAATATCACAAATCACAGCTTGGACTTTTAAACCACTCTGAAGTTTTTCTAGAGCGTCTTGACCGTCTTTAGCTTGTTCTACTTGAAACCCTCCTTTTTCGAGAGTTAGAGCTAAGAAACGCCGGACATTAATCGAGTCATCAACGATTAAAATAGTCCCTCTCTGGTTTGTTAAAGATATTGCTGGTTTTTCATTATTTGGTGTGACAAAAACTGACTTTAACCTTGTTGTTGGGAGTTGATTTATTCTAGGTGTGAGATCATGACTGGCAATCCAATACAGTAATTCGTTGACGTTAACTAATGCAACAACACGACCGTCACCTAAAATTGTACTGTTGCTGAAACCTGCTGGCAGAGGGATATTTCCCTCAACATGGCGGATAGCCACTTCCTGTTCCCCCCAACAACGATCCACCTGTACGGCTACTGATTGATAACCCTGGTTAATGAACAAGACACTTTGAGAATTAATGGCAGGAGGAGTTTCTAAAGTTGGATTGTCGTAACGAGGGCAATTAAACTCTAAGTAGCGTTCAAGACGAATTAATGGTAACATGGAACCTTTCCAATTTAGGACTTCGTTGCTACCAGCAATTGATAAAATTAACTCGTTCTGAAGTAAGGAAATTTCTGAAACAACGTCTGTAGGGAATGCCAACAGCATTCTGTTACTTTCTACTAATAAAACTCTTGTAACTGAGAGTGTAAACGGTACTGATAGCGTAAACGTTGTTCCCACTCCCGAAGTTGTATCAACTTTTACATCTCCTCGCACAAGTTTGAGTTTATTACGAACCACATCCATACCGATTCCGCGACCGGATAATGTCGTCACCTGTTTTGTCGTACTAAAGCCTGGTTCAAAAATCAGCGACAACACTTCTTCATCGGTAGCTTGAGCAAGCAGAGTCGATTCCAACCCCATAGCAAGCGCTTTTGTCCGAATTCCATCTAGAGAAATCCCTCGACCATCGTCTCTTACAGTAATAATTGTGCGATTACCTTGGTGAGTCGCTTTAATTTCAATTAATCCTTGCTCCGGCTTACCTTGATCGCGCCGAGTGGTTGCATCTTCAATCCCGTGATCGAAAGCATTTCTGAGCAGGTGCATTAAAGGCTCGTTCAAAGCCTCCAAGATACTCCGTTCTATGAGGGTACCAGCACCCTCAACTTTTAACTGTACATTTTTGCCATACTCAACACTCATATCGCGCAAAGCTCTGGGAAAGCGATCAACCAAATCGGATAGCGGACGCATCCTTACGCGGGTAAGCTTTCTCTGTAACTGCTTGGATGTTTTGTTAAGTTTTCTCGCAATTTGATCTGTATCATCCAGGCTCAGTTGAAGATCGGTAGTGACTTCTTGTACTTGAACGATGGTTTCCATCACTTCTTGGGATAGCGAGTTTAATTCGTTATAGCTATCCATCTCTAAAGAATCAAATCTATTTTCGACAAATTGTGTTGGGTTCCCATCACCACCTACAAACTCGAGTGATGGGGCACTGTATGACCCAACGCCATGAGTCGCTATTTTGTCATATGCTGTCCGTAGTTGACGATTTTCTCGCTCTAGAATTTGAACTCGTTGATTGAGATTTCGCGCAAGTTTGCGTAATCTTTCGAGTTGCAAGTTCAGCCCATTCCTCTGGACAATGACTTCGCCAAATAAGTCATTAATTTGCTCGAGTTGCTTGCTAGGAACTCGGACTGTATTTTCCTGGGACTCATTTTTGTTACCTGCAACAGATGATTCGGCTTTTTGTTCAGCAAATTTGTAATCTGTCTGCCTAAATTCTCGAGAAACGATTGTGGCGGCAGTAGGCAAATTGATGTCTTGGGGAAGTTCTTCTGCAAAGGCTGCCTCCAAGGCTTCAAAATCAGCAGCAATGATTTCGTGCGATTGCTCCTGTTCTGGTGTTTTTTCTGTTAGTATAAAATCTGTTTCTATAATTCGTGAAATTACATAGTTTTCGTCTTGTTGATAAGTTGTTCCAACTTCTACAGGTTCAATGTCAATTGAATTCGGCAAACTCTCAAGTTGTTTGGTCATGACCAAAGCCTGCGATCGCCGCCAAGCCTCTATTGCTGCACGGGCAATTTCTTCCACTTGCCAGGCAGGAGCTGATAAAATTGCTGTGGTTATGGATTGACAAAGCTCGGTAAAAGCTGATAATTGAAGCATTTCACCCAAGCCACCCAATTCAGCTGCCATAGTGGCAACTTCTTCTTGTAGGTTGGGCTGGTCGTTTGCCAATATAGATTCCAGATGCTGCAAACACCCTTCCACTTCTGTTTCAAACAACAAGGGGACGATGTCTTGCCCTTCTTCTGGTAACAGCATCGTTGTGAAGTCCTCAGGACTTGGTTCACCCAAACGCTCGTGCAGTTCTTCAAATATGGGGTAACAAAAGGTTGCCAGCCATTGTTCGTCTATAACATTGCATTCCTTAAGCAAGTCCACTATCTGACGCAACCAATCTACACCAGATAACAGTAAACTCTGTAACTCCGTGTCAATTTCTACAGAGTTTTTGCTGGTTTTCAAAACTTTAAACGAATCTTCAAGACGGTGCGCCAAATCACTGAGATAGCGAAATCCCATCATCCCCGCACCACCTTTGATCGAATGAGCAGCGCGGAGGGCAGCATTAATTTTTTCTGGAGTGATGCGGTTACTGGCATCGATTTCTAACAACACCCCTTCCAAGGTATTGAGGTAATCAGCTGCTTCTTCCAGAAACTGCATTTGGATTTCAAATTCTTTGTCTTGTGACATAGTTTTTGCTATTAGTCATTGGTCATTGGTCATTGGTCATTGGTCATTGGTTGTTGGTCATTGGTCATAAAGAAGGACAAATGAAAAAAGACTGATGACAAATGACTAATTCACCTTAAATGTATCAACACTCGCTTGCAACTGTTTGGAAATCTCTACAGTTTGTTGTAAAGATTCAGAGACTGTTGTTGAGGAGTGAAGAGTGCGCTGGGAGGTAGCAGCGATTTCTTTCATCAAAGAGCTGACTGTTTGCGATGTTTCTACCTGAGATGTTGTTGCGTTGGAAATAGATTGCACTAAAGAGTCTATCTGACGCGATACCTCTAAAATCTGATTGAGATTTTGCTTAGCATCTTCGACGATTCTCGTCCCTTCAACGACTTGAGTCGTTCCCAGTTCCATTGCTATTACCACTTCGCTAGTTTCGCGTTGGATATTCTCGACAATTTGTTCAATTTCTTTGGTTGCTGCGGCACTTCGTGCAGCCAATTCACCAACTTCTTCTGCAACGACCGCAAAACCTTGACCTTCTTCACCTGCGCGTGCCGCTTCTATACCAGCGTTGATGGCGAGTAGGTTTGTTTGCATCGAAATCTGATTGATCAATGCTACAACGCGTGAAATTTGTTGAGTTGATTCTCCTAAACGCTTGACTTTCTTGGCTGTTTCACCAACTGTTTCACGCAAGTGCAAAATATTTTGCACTGTGAGATCCATTGCTTTGCCGCTCTTGATCGCTGTTAACGAAGCATCCTGAACAACTGTTGCTGCACTTTGTGCGCTATGCGCAACTGCTTCCATTGATTGTGTCATGCGATCAACCGCATCCAGAGTGTGGTTGATTTCAGTAGCTTGACTCAATGTTTCTGAAGCAAGATTGCGAATTGCTCCCTCATTAGAGCCAATCGCTTGATTGACTTGAGTGGCAGCTTGTTTGACAGAAATAACAATCAGGCGCAAATTTTCGACGATAGAGTTGAAAAAGTCGGCAACTGTACCGATTTCCCCAGCAGTTACTTCAGCATGAACCGTCAAGTCACCGCTTGCTGCTCCTTCTACTTCACCAAGTAATTCTAGGAGTTGCATTTGCAGCACTTCTTTTTCATACCGTTCTTCTTCTGTTGATTTTACGGCTGTATTCTTGGCTTTTTCTAACTCCTCTAAAAGCTTTGCTTGCTCTAAAGCATAAGCGACTTGAGTTCCTAACTGTTTAAATAAATCAATTTCGGCTTGTTGCCAATTGCGGAAACTGTGACAATGATGGGCAATCATTAAAGCGACAAGTTGTTCAGAGATGGTGATTGGTGCAACCAAATTAGCTTTAACTCCGTATTTCTCCAACATTTTAATGTAGCAATCTGCATTTTTTAGACTTGGCTCTTGACGAATATTAGCGATCGCCCGTACTCGACCATCTCTGTAAGCTTCTATATAGCGTTCTCGAAAACAGGGATCGTCGATTTGCTCTCCTAGCATTTTTGGTAACCCAGCAGTCACTGATTCAGCAATGATGCTTCCGCCACAAATCTCCTGATCAAATAGATAGATTACCACACGGTCTGTTTTCAAAGCTTGGCGTACTTCTTTGACTGCTGTGTCACAAACATCTTGTGTTTTGAGGTTTCTCCGAATCCGCAGGGTAATGCCTGTCAGTAACTTAGAGCCTTCAGCGTCTAGCTCTTGCTCTTTAACTAGCATTTGCAACTGCCTTGCCATTTGGTTAATATTAGCACTCAGTACACCGATCTCGTCTTCTGATTCTACATCAAGACGGGTATCGAGTTCTCCTTGACCAAGTTTTGCTACCGCTTGTGTCGCTTGAAGAATCGGTTTTGTGGCGCGTTTCGCTAACCAAGCTGATAGAAGGGCGACGATTAATGCTGTCAGTCCCGTTCCCAGTGCCACTGTCAGTAGCAATTGTCTTTGTGGCTCAAATGCAGTTGCTGTATCTGCTGTCACAATGACTCGCCATTTTAAAGCAGGCAAATCTGGTAATGTCTTACTTGCGTAGCTTACCAGATCCTCTCGATGGTCAATTTCCTCAATGGTGACGAAAGAATCTTCTTTGGTTGCATCCAGTCTATCCAGCTTGGGAAAATATTGTTTGGCGTCTTTGCCGACTTTATTTTTGTCAGTTGCCAGGAAAAATTTTCCTAAAGCATCAATTAAATAATATTTTTGATCATTTTCTGTATAATTTTTAACAACTTCTTCTATTTTTTGCACGGGCATACTAGCTAGGATTATTCCTACTGTATTACCTTTCTCTGCATCTTTTACTGGTGACAGAATGAAAATGCTACTTTGCTTTGTGGTTGAAGATACTTGAGGTTGACTGATGACAGGACTGTTTTTTTGCCTGACATTTTGAAAGTAATCGCGACTACTTTGGTTGGCAACAGGAACTCCTCTTGAGGAGGCGATGACATTCCCGTTTAAATCCAACTGAGTAATGCTGTCATAAACTTTATAAGTATCAACAAACTTATTCAGTATAACTTGTTTTTCAGTAGGTCCAGTACTTTCTCTAAGTCTACCATAAGTAAAAATTGGCATTCCTGACAAAACTTGAATATCGCTATACCGTTCCATCGTGAAGCGATTGACTTTATCTGCTAAACCTTTGGATTCAGACTGTTGAATTTCAGATATTCTATTGACAATTGATTGACTAGCAACTTGATAAGCGAGTGTTCCGATTGCCAAAACGGGTATTGTTCCGAATGAGATCGCGAATATTGTTGCTTTAGTACCCAAGCTCAGCCGCCTAAAGCCTCTGAATGCAAGATTTAGGGCAGAATGAGAATGAGGAGCATTTTCAGGACTTGGCTTGTCCGAGAGGTTTACGATACCATCTGTGACAATTGGTGGAGATGTGGGCGATGTCTCATTTTGAGCATCGTGACTCTTAGCTGCATCGGTTTGATTGTACATGAATGAATTCCCGTGGATATTGCGAATAATAAAACTAAAAATCCAGTTGGCACTTCAAGAGTTAACGAGCGACTCAGTCTCTAATGTGTAATTGAGATCGCTCTTGCCTCCTGACTGACAAATAATGCACGGCAGATAACTTAAAACTAAGGGCTGAATGCTTACCCTAATCATTACGAAGCATAGAAGATTGCATAATAGCTTGAGCATCCAACACCAGCAATATTTCTTTCTCTTGAATAACACAGCCCCGTAAATAAGGAACTAAACTAGAAGCAATATGACCTACAGGAGAATGAATATCATCGGTTATAAACTTAGTTGTACCTACGATTTCTTGCACAACCAAGCCTAAAAGTATAGATTCAACCCTGATAATAATGACGTTGTACTGTCCGAGTCTGTGATCCTGGTATTCTAGATTAAAAATTCTGGAAAGATCGGCAAGCCAAATTATATGACTCCGCCAATTCATCAATCCCAATATGCTACTAGGCATGTTTGGCATTGAGGTGACAGATTCAACTGGCAAAACAATTGCTTCTTGTGTATGCTTCATTGATAAAAGAGCAGATGTTTGTTTGTTAAGATGAAACTTTAAATAGCCATCTTCTAAGTGATTCGGGTTTTGATTTTTTATCAACGTAATTTTTGAACTATTCATCATTCCACTCAAATTGTCACTGATTTAATAGCACGCAGAAGCTGTTCGCGAGTAAAAGGCTTGGTTACGTAGGCATCAGCACCTTGCCTCAATGCCCACAAGCGATCAATTTCCTGATCCTTAGAACTACAAATGACAATTGGGACTTTTCGAGTGGCTGGATTTCTTTTCAAAGATCGACACAACTCAAATCCGCTCATTCCTGGCATCACGACATCAGTCACTATCAGATCAGGTTGTTCTGATAAAGCTTTTTCTAATGCTTCTTTTGCACCAGTAGCTTTAATGACATTGTATCCACTTTCTTTCAAGTAGTAGCTCATGAGTTCCAATTCACTAGGTGAGTCTTCTACAATCAAAATTGTGCCAAGCAAAGTAATACTCACTCCTAATTCTCCTTACTTAATAAATATTGCTCTAATTTATGGATTTGTTGCTCTTACTTTTTTCAGAAGAACACAGAATACACCCCGGTAAATTGAACTCTTCGGGAATACGCGTTCATAAAATGCTTCTTTTTCTTTTTTCCATAAATAAATAAAGATGAGGCAGGGTGTAACTCTGCTTTTCCGGCTCCCAGGCGACTGAGACATTTTTAGCATTACCTTTCAGGTGCTAGTATCCTTAAGGTACTTACCATCCGTAAATATCCAGCCGTATGTCTGGATATTGGGCGAAGTCTTGGGGGCGGAAGCTTCCGTCCCTAGAGCTTCGCAAGGGAGCGAGCCTACTGTGAATCTTCTGGTAGGCTCACGAGCGCGACTATGAATCTCGTTCTAGTTTGACAGATGAATCTTTATTTTCATGGATCTCCCTAAGAGCGTTTTCCTAAACTGACTACTAAGTTCTGAGTTATGAGTGCTGAGTTCTATCATATTTAATTAAGGATTCAGATGTTTAAACAGTATTTTTAATAAATCTGATTGTGTAAAAGGTTTGGCTAAGTAACCCGATGACCTCACAATTTTAGCTTTAGCTCTGTTTAGAAATCCTGTTCTGCCTGTTACCATAATGATCGGTGTATTTTTAAAAGCTGAATGTCTCCGTAAGAGAGAACATAACTCATAACCATCTAAATTTGGCATTTCGATGTCTAATAGAATTATGTCTGGTTTACTGCGAAGAATTTGCATCAATGCTTTGACTGGATCGTTGATCGCAACGACTAAGAAAGTATTTTCATCCAAAAACTGCTTGATAGAATTTAAAACTGTTGGACTGTCGTCAATACAGGCAATTGTATAAGTATTTTTACTGCTATACTGCTCAAAAATTTTGTTCTGATTATTGTCAGAGTTATCAAGTGTTGTCTGTCTTGACAACTCTGTTGTTGAATGAATTTGAGTTTTCGATACAGTTTGAGGTAAATTCAATGTCGTTATTTGATTCGTTTCTTGCCTGATAACTGATGAGTGAGTATGTTGACTGTTTCGGAGTTGCTTCTGACAGTGTTCTACCAGTAGTCGTAGATCCAAACGACAGAACTGTGGTAGTTCATTTAAAGGACTTTCGTGATTAAATTCATAGCTTCCTTCTTTTAAAGTTAAAAATGACTCCAGTACTTCTTTGGCCAATTCGTCAATCACTATGACTGCTTGAGAAGGGGTAATGTAATCACGCTCAACTAAGTAGCAAATAACTTGATAATCTACCTGTGGTATAGATTGAGTTTGGCTATTTGTTTCAAATGTTGCTTGTACCTGCTTGAGAGTTGTATCATTGACACTAGAAATTTGCTGACTCAGGCGTTCTAATTGATACTCGAGTCGCTCAAACAATCTTTCTGAGCAGGAGGCATAAGTAAGCTTGCCTTCCTCTAGATAGAGTGACCAAGATGCAAACGAAGTAAATACTCGTAAGCACCCTGTAGCACGTCTGCTAGTGAGTTGTGCTAGAAGAGATAGGGGATGTAGTTTCTGAAAGAACTTATAACTATCTATAGGAGTTGTACTCATTTTGCTTTTACTTCGACTCAATTCGATAGATGTAAGCTAAATTTGTCCAAAGCTTTTCCACAAGTCAAATTAATTATACCAGTAGTATTTTCGTGATAAAAAATACCAAAGGTTAATTTTCAGCTATGTAGTGAAGCTCAACAGTAGCACCCCAATGACAACACAATTTGCATGAACTCGCAAGTTAAGTTCATTTACTAAAGAACTTACTTATACTGAGATTATCAGACATTATTGCATGACAAGTCAAAAAAAAGTAAAGACTAAATAAAGCTACTTGTATGACAGTAGGCTATAACTAGCTTGATTTTAAGCTCAAAAACTAAAACTTTTCAAGTTCAGTAATCTTACTTAAGTATAGTACGGTTTATTTTAGAGTGATGATGAACATAAAATAAGATTTCATATTTACATAGTGTTATTACTTAAAGAAAAGCAATAATTTATACATTTAAGTCAAAATTATCCAACGTATTCTAGTAACGTTTGGTACTAGCAACCAATTGATGAAGCAGCGACAACATCTTCACCTGCACATGCATCCCAAAACCTATGCTGTGATTCTGCAAGGGGGCGAAGTCTCAAGGAAGAGAATGCAACAGATGTGCGCCGTATCGCATTGCCTCAACGAATAGACAAGCTTATATTAAAGTAGAGACGCAAAATTTTGCCTCCCAACCTTATTCAGTGAACTTACCAAAGTGCGGATGAAAGGACTTGAACCTTCACGCCTTACGGCACTAGAACCTAAATCTAGCGCGTCTGCCAATTTCGCCACATCCGCATCAATTATTTATAGTATCACAACAATTTACTTATGGCAATAGTAAGTTGTTGAGCCTGGGGATTTATGTAGATAATGTCTCTTGTACATGAGATAGACATCTAAAAACTCCCGTACAGGAGTAAGAAGTCGGGAGGAAAACTATAACTTAATTAATCAGCTACTGGCTATTAAATAACTGCTACACGAGGCAAGCGATGCTTAAATCCGCAGAGAATTTCCCAAGAAATAGTATTGAGTTGACTAGCCCAATCTTCAGCGTAGATGTTTTCGTCTCCTTGTTGACCAAGTAAAGTTACAATTTCCCCTTCTTGCAAATTTGGCAAGGCACTCACATCTAACATCAACTGATCCATCGTAATTGTGCCAATTTGTGGCACTCTTACACCTCGAACGATCACCTGCATTTTTTGGGAAAGATTGCGAGGAACACCATCAGCGTAGCCAATTCCGACAACAGCAAGGCGGAGTTCTTTTTCTGCTACAAATTGATGTCCGTAGCTGACACCAGTTCCTGGGGCTATATTTTTTACTTGTGTTACTCGCGCTTTCACTTGTAAAACAGGCTTGAGATCGATGCGAGATTGCAAATGAGGAGCCGGGTAAAGTCCGTAAACAGCCAAACCGACACGCACCATGTCGTAGTGCAATCCTTTGTCAGCGAGGGTGGCGGCTGAATTTGCCAAGTGCAAGTAGGGTGGTTCTATTCCCATTGCTTTAATTTGAGCGATCGCACTTTCAAATCGTGTCTGTTGTTCCTTCATGACAGTGGGATCGAGACTATCTGCTGTTGCTAAGTGGGAATAGATGCTAGCAATTTTCAAATGAGGTAAGCGCTGTACGAGCTGAACAAATTCACCTGCCTGCTGCCAATCAGTTCCCAATCTCGACATTCCTGTGTCCAATTTGATATGTACTGGTAAATGGTAATCACAGTTTATAGCTTCTAAAGTGTTGGAAAATATTAGGGCTTGCTTGGGACTGGAGAGGGTTGGTTGAAGCTTCCAGTGAGCGAGAGCATGAATTTGTTCTAAAGTATAAGTCGCACCCAAAATTAAAATTGGAGCTTTAATTCCTGCTTCTCGCAATTGAATTCCTTCTGGAACCGTTGCAACTCCCAGCCAACTTGCTCCCGATTTTAAAACAGTTTGAGCAACTATCACCACTCCATGTCCATAAGCATCAGCTTTTACCACAACCATGAGTTGGGTACGAGCTGACAAGAACCGCCGTAACTGCTGTACATTGTGTGACAACGCAGCTAAATCAATTTCCACCCAAGCTCGTTGCGAAAACCAGGCGTAAGTGTCGCACTGTTGATAATCCGTAATACTGGGGGTTTGCTCGTGCTTTAACATGATTAACTAGCTCCTCTCACACCTAGGCTTTGCTTCTTAGTCATTGTGTTTCTTTATTCGTGTCTATACAAGTTACTCCCGAACAATAAAAGAAAATGTCACTCTTAGAATGGCTAATCACAACAGAGCAATATCATTGAATACTGATTGCTCATGTCCATTTATGTGTTAATATATGTAAAATTAATACCTTGAGCCTTTTTCAATGGGTAAGGTTTTAGTTCTGAATGCCTCTTACGAACCACTCAACATTACTAGCTGGCGGCGAGCAGTAGTGTTGTTGATCAAAGGCAAGGCAGAGCGTGTTGAATTCAATAACAAGCTACTCTATACAGAGTTTCCTCTTCCCACAGTCATTCGGTTACGGCACTATGTGCGCGTTCCTTACAAGGAAATCCCTCTGACTCGTCGAAATATATTGCACCGTGACGGTCATTCTTGTCAATACTGTAGTTATACAGGAGACGAGTTAACCCTAGACCATGTCATTCCGCGATCGCGCGGCGGTGGCGATAGTTGGGAAAACATTGTGACAGCCTGCGTGCGTTGTAATGTAAGAAAGGGAAACCGTACACCTCACGAAGCCCATATGCTATTGCGGCATCCGCCGCGCCGACCTTACAGCAGTCTTTATTTTGAGGTCAGTAAACACCTCAAAAGCGGGATGCATCAAGAATGGCAAAAGTATGTTATTGGACTTTGATTTAGCTAACCAACTAGCAAGTACAAACATGGCTCGTGACCGACCTTGACAGTTTAACATAGAAGAACTCTCTCAGCTGAGCATCTGTTCTGAAATTTTTCTCAAGTCATTGTAAATCTTGGGTCACAAAGGTGTGAGTCATAACAAATAACTATTAAATAATGTATTGACAAAAAAATACACTGGAAGGTATAGTGCAAAATTTATGTATTTTTGCGAAGATCTGAATGTGTATTGGAATCTCTATGAGAACTCAAGTAAAGCACCGTTTAATATGTTGAACAATTCATAAGCAATAAGTCAAAATTCATAGTACTTTTCAGGTGAAGTCTTAGACTCTCGCCTATTTGCCGATCTTAGCCAGATTTTTTACTCAACCTTGATAAAAGCCGTCTGAAAAAAATTCACACATCTACTTTCATTGACTTGATTAACAGATGATTCCTCCATAGTACAAGTTCCCAGATTAGTCTGGAAAATCAGTCTAAAATCAGCGCATTTAAGACAGAAGGGTACAGATGGTGGATAAATACAAGCATCCAAAATCAAATGATGGATATTAGGAGCTTTAAAGTTCAAAAAAAGTTATAATATGCAATTTAAACCTTCCCTGACTCAATTTGAAAGTTTGTCCTTAACAACAGATCTGACTCCGGATGATACTGAAGTAGATAGACAGTTAATTGAAAATTCATCCAAGCAGTATACTCAAGGATTGACGAGTGAAGGCAATTATCTTGGTCCACGCTGTAATTTGTTAGCACATCAAAAAGCTGAAGAGTTTCGTCAGATGTTGTCAGGACATCGACAAGAGCGTCAACTCGTTATCCTGCAAGATTTTCCAGATCCTGATGCTTTGTCATGTGCTTGGACTTATCAATTAATTGCTCAGCAATATGATATCAAGTGTGACATCATTTATGCTGGCGCTCTTAGCCATCAAGAAAATATTGCCTTGGTAAGACTAACAAATCTACCCGCCCAGCGTTGGACGACGCAAACTTTGAAAAGCAAAGATTTGTCATCATATCATGGTTTCGTGTTAATTGATAACCAAGGAACGACTTCTAACCTGCTCACTGCTGTGCAAGAAGCGAAAATTCCCCTATTAGCGGTGATTGATCATCACAATTTACAGGGAGATATCACTTCAGAGTTTGTTGACATTCGTCCTTCTGCACGAGCAACAGCCACGATTTTTACTCAGTATTTACAGGCTGGTTTATTGACGTTAGATAGCAGTATTTCTCAGCACGTAAAATGTGCTACTGCCTTAATGCATGGCTTGCGTTCAGACACAAACAAGTTGATGCAAGCGCAAGAAGAAGATTTCATGGCAGCAGCTTATCTCAGTAGATTTTACGACTCCCAACTGCTAAATGCGGTGTTACAAGCAACTCGCTCCAAACGAGTTATGGACGTGATCGAGCGATCGCTGAAAAACCGGATTGTGCAAAATAACTTCTCCATAGCTGGCGTTGGCTACCTACGATACGATGATCGCGATGCTATCCCCCAAGCTGCAGATTTTCTCGTAACAGAAGACAATGTACACACTGCTGTGGTTTATGGCATTGTTCATGATGAAGATGAAGAACTGGAAGTGGCGATTGGTTCCTTAAGAACCAGTAAACTTACCCTTGATCCTGATGAGTTTATTAAAGAAGCCTTTGGACAAGATAGCAGTGGACGCTTTTTTGGCGGTGGTAGGACAAGTGCAGGGGGATTTGAAATTCCTATAGGCTTCTTATCTGGAGGTAACGAAAATCCTGCTTACGCAAAAATGAAATGGGAAGTGTTCGATACCCAAATCAAGCAGAAACTGCTGAAATTGGTGAATCCTAAGGATAACCCTATAGAGTCAGAGTAGATTGTGGTTAGTGGTACTTTTTAAGTACTAACAACTAGTAACTCTCAATGGAACTTTATTTAATTCGTCATGGAATAGCTGAAGAGAAGCGATCTGATATCGATGACGAGCAACGCCATCTGACAAAAGAAGGAAGACAAAAAGCCGAAAAAGTTGCTCAGCAACTGAGAAAGTTGGGTTTGCAGTTTGATTTCATTGCTACCAGTCCCTTAATACGTGCCCGTCAAACGACTGAAATCCTTGTGGCAAGCGGACTGGTTTCTCACGTAGAGGAATGTATGCACCTTGCGCCTCAGGGCGATATTCACTGTTGGGTTAAAGACTGGTTAGAACCAAGAAAATATTCGCCTCAAATCCAACTCGCATTGGTGGGACATGAGCCCGATTTGGGGTATTGGGCAGAAATTCTTGTCTGGGGTCAAGCCAAAGCAGCCCTAGTCTTGAAAAAAGCAGGTATGATTGGATTAAAACTACCAGAAGAAGGATCTCCCTTGGGTCGCAGTCAGATGTTTTGGTTGACGCCACCCAAATACTTGCTTTGACAGTTTTCGCCCTTTCCGAAAGAATTGATGTTAGAACGGATACTGTTATGGTGATTTCTGGTAAATTTACCAAAGCAAATTTTTCTAAAAGCAAATGGTGTTGCCATGATGGTGTGCGAATTCAAGCCTGGTTTGGAGGGCATTCCCGCCGCCGAATCCAGTATTAGCAATGTTGATGGACAAAACGGAATACTAGAATATCGTGGCATCCGGATTGAAGATCTGGCTTCTCAAAGTACATTCCTAGAAACTGCTTATCTTTTGATTTGGGGTGAGTTACCCAAAAAAGAAGAACTAGCAGAGTTTGAACATGAAGTTCTCTACCACAGACGCATCAAATACCGCATTCGGGATATGATGAAGTGCTTTCCCGAAAGCGGGCACCCGATGGATGCCCTGCAAGCCTCTGCTGCGGCATTAGGTTTATTTTACTCACGCCGAGACTTGCACAACCCCATATACATTCGGGATGCTGTTGTTCGCCTGTTAGCAACAATTCCAACAATGGTAGCAGCATTCCAGTTAATGCGAAAAGGCAATGATCCAGTACGTCCTCGTGATGATTTGGACTATGCCGCGAACTTTTTGTATATGCTGAGTGAGGAAGAGCCAGATCCACTAGCGGCGAGAATTATTGATGTCTGCTTGATACTTCATGCCGAACATACGATGAATGCTTCCACCTTTAGTGCTAGAGTGACGGCTTCCACTCTGACAGATCCCTACGCAGTGGTTGCAAGCGCTGTGGGAACCTTGGGAGGAACCCTGCATGGCGGAGCTAATGAAGAAGTTATTCAGATGTTGGAAGACATTGGTTCAATGGAAAATGTACGTCCGTATGTGGAGAATTGTCTGGCAACCAAAGCTAAGATTATGGGTTTCGGGCATCGCGTGTACAAGGTGAAAGATCCACGCGCCACGATTTTGCAAAACTTAGCAGAACAGCTATTTGCGAAGTTTGGGCACGACAAATACTATGACATCGCCCAAGAACTCGAACTGATAGTAGAGGAAAAACTCGGTCACAAAGGGATTTATCCTAATGTTGACTTTTATTCGGGGTTGGTGTACAAAAAATTGGGAATTCCCACAGACTTGTTTACACCAGTATTTGCGATCGCTCGTGTCGCTGGTTGGCTGGCTCACTGGAAAGAACAGCTCGCCGAAAACCGTATTTTTCGTCCTACCCAAGTTTATAACGGTCGTCAACACCTTCCTTATACACCCATTGACCAACGGTAGAAGAAGGAGGGAGAGGAAAAGATGGAGTTGTAGCCCAAGTAAGCGTCTTCTTTCCCTCCACTCCTCCACTCCTTCATTTTTAAGTCAGGCAAAGAACCAACCAACGATATACTAAGCATGGGAAGTGTCATTTATCTTAGATTTTGCCCAACTTAGGCAAAGATAATGGTAGATGGATTGACTTTCTTAACACAGTAGTTGGTATTTGGTCGTTGATTGTTGATTGTAAGTTGTTGGTGAGAAGAGCGTGCATGACGCGTTTTCCTATGTCCAGGCTAGGAGAACTCGCCATAAAATTGTCAAAAAATTACCACTAACAACTAAAAGCTAACAGTTAATAGCCAAAAGCTAGAAGCTAACAGCTATTAGCTAACTTTCCATCAATGACTTCAAGGGCGGAAACATGAACTCAGGAATTGACCTGCAAGGAACTTTTATCAAATCCCTCATAGAATTGGGATTGCCAGCTGACATTGCCAAAGCAATTTGGATGCCACTACCGATGACACTGATGCTCATTGGCGCAACGGTAGGCGTACTAGTCTGTGTTTGGTTGGAACGGAAGATTTCGTCAGCAGCACAGCAGCGGATTGGTCCTGAATTCATTGGACCGGCAGGTTTGCTGGCTCCTGTGGCAGATGGTCTCAAACTCGTTTTCAAAGAAGATGTGGTACCAGCAAAGTCAGACAACCTGCTGTTTACCCTCGGTCCTATAATCGTTGTGCTGCCAGTGTTTGTGTCCTATTTGATTGTGCCTTTTGGACAGCATTTAGTGATTTCAGATGTAGGAATGGGAGTCTTTTTGTGGATTGCCTTGTCTAGCATTCAACCGATTGGCTTATTGATGGCAGGCTACGCATCTAATAACAAATATTCCCTACTGGGTGGTTTGCGAGCTGCCGCTCAGTCTATCAGCTATGAAATTCCTCTCGCACTGTCTGTGATGGGTGTTGTAATGATGTCTAACAGCCTCAGCACTATTGACATTGTCAATCAGCAATCCGGCTACGGCATTTTGGGATGGAATGTTTGGCGGCAACCAGTCGGTTTTATTATCTTCTGGATATCCGCCCTTGCCGAATGCGAACGAATGCCCTTTGACTTACCGGAAGCAGAAGAAGAAATAGTAGCAGGTTATCAAACTGAATACTCGGGGATGAAATTTGGTTTGTTTTACGTGGCTTCCTACGTTAACCTTGTGCTTTCTGCACTATTGGTATCAGTGTTATACCTTGGGGGCTGGGATTTTCCGATTCCCATTAGCCTAGTAGCAAGCTGGTTGGGAATCAGCGAAGCAAATCCCGTGTTGCAGATTATAGATGCCTCACTAGGAATTACCATGACTTTATTAAAAGCCTACTTCCTAGTCTTTTTCGCAATTCTGTTGCGTTGGACAGTACCACGCGTTCGCATCGACCAATTGTTAGATTTAGGATGGAAGTTTTTGCTGCCAGTAGCTTTAGTTAATTTACTTTTAACCGCAGCCCTGAAACTCGCTTTCCCCTTTGCCTTTGGAGGGTAATGAGGAATGGGTAATGGGTAATTAGAAATCTTGCAATTCCTAATGACCCATTCCCAAAATCTAACCGTTTGTCATCAAAAGGAGTAGAAATACATACTATGCTAAAGTTCCTCAAACAAGTTAGTGATTACGCTAAAGAAGCAGTCCAAGCTGGTCGCTATATTGGTCAAGGTTTGGCTGTTACATTTGACCACATGCAACGGCGTCCAGTCACCGTACAGTATCCATACGAAAAACTGATTCTAAGCGAGCGGTTTCGGGGTAGAATTCATTTTGAGTTTGATAAGTGTATTGCCTGCGAAGTCTGTGTTCGAGTCTGCCCGATCAACTTACCTGTAGTGGATTGGTCATTTGACAAAGCCAGTAAAAAGAAAAAGCTCAACCACTATAGTATTGACTTTGGAGTCTGTATCTTCTGTGGTAACTGTGTGGAATATTGTCCTACAAACTGTTTATCAATGACAGAAGAGTATGAACTTTCCACCTACGATCGCCATGAGTTGAATTATGACAACGTAGCGCTGGGTCGTCTTCCTTATAAAGTGACAAATGACCCAATGGTAACTCCCTTACGCGAACTGGTTTACCTACCCAAAGGCGTTATGGACCCCCACGGTGTGCCAAGTGATGCACCTCGTGCTGGCAATCGCCCAGAAGACCTTGTGCAGCAGGAAAAGTAAATTTTAGTTGTTAATTGTTAATTGTTGATTGTGCCTAGAACGATCAACAATCAACAATCAACTACCAACAACCAACCAAAGGACAAAAAAGTGAATTTAGCCCAAGGAGTACAAGTTGTTTCATTTGGCATACTAGCTGTAATGATGATTGGGGCAGCACTGGGTGTAGTGTTGTTAGACAGTATTGTCTATTCAGCCTTTTTGCTAGGTGGTGTGTTCATCAGTATTGGTGGACTATATCTCCTGCTAAATGCTGATTTTGTAGCAGCTGCACAATTACTCATTTATGTTGGCGCGGTCAATGTATTAATATTGTTTGCCATTATGTTGGTGAACAAGCGGGAGAATTTTGTCACCTTGCCGACAGCTTGGGTGCGTAAAGCACTTACAGGTATGGTGAGTTTGGGATTGTTTGCACTTCTGAGTACCATGATTTTGGTAACACCTTGGTCGATGTCCATTTCAGCTCCTACTAAGAACACCGTAGTTGTTATTGGTCAGCATTTGTTCAGTGACTTTTTACTGCCTTTTGAACTGGCTTCGATTTTGTTGTTAATATCCATGGTAGGCGCGATTATTCTAGCACGTCGCGAGTATTTACCAGAGCAAATAATATCTCCAGACAATCGCCAACCTGTTTTAACATTGCCAGAACGTCCTAGAGAACTGGCATCAGTCGGCGATGCTAGCCGGAATATTCAGTAATCAGCGTCAGTTGTTAATGTCGGGGCAGGTTTAATCTATATAGTTTGTCAGAAAAAATGCACAATCTTGTCAAACCCGCAGGGGTAGTGGTTAATAGTTAATAGAAAATACAATTGACAACTCGTTGTTGATGGTTAGCGATGAATAAAGTAGTAGAAGCAACCAACAACGAGGAGTGAATAGTTAGTGGTTAGTAGCAAGTTAAACCAAAAACTATCAACTCACAACCAAGAACTAACAATTAGCGACCAACAACTAAGTAATCATGCAACTTCAGTACTTTTTATTACTAGCTGCGGCTTTATTTTGTATCGGTATTTATGGCTTAATTACCAGCCGCAATGCCGTACGAGTATTGATGTCGATTGAGTTGCTGCTCAACGCAGTCAACCTGAATTTGATGGCTTTTTCTAACTACCTAGACTCAGCGATGATCAAGGGTCAGGTTTTCACTGTTTTTGTCATAACTGTAGCGGCAGCTGAGGCGGCGGTAGGTTTAGCGATTGTGCTAGCTATCTATCGTAATCGTGATACTGTTGATATGGAACAATTTAATCTCCTCAAATGGTAGTTCTGTGGAACTAAAGCATGTCATTATTGCTTATAAAGCGCGAAACGCCCAAAGTCAACGCTGGGCAGAAATCTGTGCTAAGCAACTAGAACATCGTCATTGCCAGGTGTTAATCGGACCCAGTGGACCAAAAGATAACCCTTATCCGGTGTTTTTAGCCTCCGCAGTGCAACCCATAGATCTGGCTTTGGTGCTGGGTGGGGACGGTACTGTTTTAACTGGCGCAAGACATTTAGCTCCAGCAGGCATTCCCATTTTAGGGATAAATGTGGGAGGTCATCTGGGGTTTTTAACTGAGTCAGTTGAAGAGTTTCAGGATACAGAACGAGTCTGGGATCGTCTGAATGAGGATAGATATGCTGTCCAAAGGCGGATGATGTTGCAAGCTGCAGTGCATGAGGGTCACAGCACAAATTTAGAACCAGTGAGCGATCGCTATCTCGCTTTAAATGAAATGTGTGTCAAACCCGCTTCCGCTGACCGCATGATTACCTCAATTTTAGAGATGGAAATTGACGGTGAGGTCGTAGATCAATACGTAGGAGATGGATTAATTATTGCTACACCTACGGGTTCAACGGGTTATACTGTTTCTGCCAACGGTCCAATTATTCACGATGGTATGGAAGCCATTACCATCACTCCTATCTGTCCGATGAGTCTTTCAAGTCGTCCCATTGTTCTACCTCCTGGTTCCGTTCTTAGCATTTGGCCTCTGGGAGATTATGATTTGAGTACCAAACTTTGGACAGATGGAGTATTAGCCACATCGATTTGGCCCGCACACCGTGTTGATGTGCGGATGGCTGATTGTCGGGCAAAGTTTATCATTTTGCGGGAAAACAATTCATATTATCAGACCCTGCGAGAGAAGCTACAGTGGGCAGGAACCAGAGTTAGGTATAGTAGTAATCATCAAGCCAATTGATTGAGGTATATACATGATAGCTTTTACCACAGCTCGCATACGCTTGTACGTTGTGTTTAAAGGTGCGATCGCCGTCATGACTCAATGAATTATTGGTTAATGAAATCAGAACCAGAAGTCTATAGCATTGCTGACTTGCAACAGCAGTGCGAGACGATCTGGGACGGCGTTCGCAATTATCAAGCTCGCAATTTTCTCCGTCAAATGCAGCTAGGAGATTTAGCTTTCTTCTATCACTCCAACACCAATCTTCCTGGTATTGTCGGGTTAATGCGTATCCTGAAAACAGGTATTGTTGACCAGTCCCAGTTTGACCCTAATAGTCAATACTACGACTATAAATCAACTCCCGAATCTCCTCGTTGGCAAACAGTAGTCGTCGAATTTGTCGAAACTTTTTCTCATACTATCTTACTGTCAACACTTAAGGAGAAGTTTACCCCAGAGGAACTAATAGTGGTTAGACAGGGAAATCGTCTATCGGTAATGCCCGTTTCGGAAGAGGTAGCTCTGAAGATTCTGGTAATGAAAATCTCAGGACACTCATAAAATAACCCAATACATTCTACCAAGTGCCGATGGCAAACCTTCTCAGATGGGAGTAGCTAAGCGAGAGTGCTTCACCAAACAAGGCAAAAGTAAAAAGTGAGCCAGCGAGGACGCCACATGCCGTGAGAGCGGGCTGACCCCTTCGGGTGACGCTCGTTCCGACGCTCGTGCCTCGCTACCGCTACGAAGATCGCTAACGCTGCGCTAACGCTCTTATCCTGCGGAGGGAAACCCTCCCGCAGCACTGGTCTCACCTCCTGCAGCAGTGGCTCCAGAACGGGGGTTTCCAACGCCAGAGCCCTAGGTCGGGAAACCCTCCTTCAGTACTGGCTCCCCATGAGCGACTGGCGGTAGCGTTAGCGAGTCTTCGAGCGTCAGCGTTAGCGACGTTAGCGTTAGCGAAGCGGTAGCGAGTCCTCTCCCAAGGGGAGACGCAATCATGCGAACGAGCGTCAGGAGCGTCGGAACGAGCGTCACCCCGAAGGGGTTAAAAGGTAAAAGAAAGAAGAACAAAATCGCTATGAAGCGGAATGACCTTTGTCATGGAATAATTAATAATATTTGTTTCCTTGACACCTAGTGCAATTAAATTTAGCTTCCTGATCAAAGAGAACGCGCATTTATTTATGGAGATTCTCTTTTTACTTTTTACTTTTTTAAGCTATGCTTTTTTGTTAGCTATTCTTTTCTAAGAATGAGCGATTCCTACAAGATATATTGTGATCGCTCTGATTAAGTAGTTTTCTTCAACTTCTTGAGAAATCCGGTTATGCGGCATCTTATACTTGCTCCGAATTGGTTGCGGTTTTTAATTGTGGTGCTGTTGGTGCTGGGTGTATTTTTTCGCTTCCTGAGTCTTGAAAACAAAGTTTACTCGCATGATGAAACTTACACATCGTTGCGGATTTCTGGTTACACAGCCGTCGAAGCCAAGGAGCAAATCTTTAATGGTCATATCATTACAAAAGAAGAATTTGCCAAGTTTCAGCACCCCAATTTAGAAAAAGGTTTTGGTGACACAATAAAGTCTTTGGCAATAGAAGATCCACGACATCCACCACTTTATTATGTGGTAGCTCGATTCTGGGTACAAATTTTTGGCAACTCAGTCACGGCAATCAGAAGTTTGTCGGTGTTGATCAGCTTACTAGTTTTTCCCTGTGTTTATTGGCTTTGCCGAGAATTATTTAAAGTGCCATTATCTGTACCTTACCTGATAATCGCACTTATAGCTATCTCTCCAATTCAGCTGCTCTATGCCCAGGAAGCAAGAGAATACATTTTGTGGATAGTCACTATATTACTATCTAGCGCTTCACTGCTACGAGCTATGCGACTCGAATCAAAACAGCAGTCAGAACGAGACCACATTTATACTTGGGGAATTTATACAACTACTTTAGTGTTCGGATTCTATACATCTTTGTTAAATGGATTTGTCGCAATTGCTCATGGAATTTATGTACTTGCAATTTCAAGATTTGGCTGGACTAAAACACTCAAATCTTATTTCATTGCATTGTTTGCAGCGGTTTTATTTTTCCTACCTTGGATTTTTGTTGTTATAGCTAACTTCAAGCAATTCCAAGCTTCCACAACTTGGACAACGATGAAAATCCCTTTATTAAGGTTAATTCAATCTTGGCTGCTGCAAGTAAGTCGGATTTTCGTTGATTTTAACTTGGGAATTGATAATTATTTAAACTATTTAGTTACACTGACTATTGTTATTTCTTTAGGATATTCAATTTATTTTTTGTACCGGACAACGCATCCAAAAGTTTGGTTATTTCTTGTGACACTTATTGTGTTGCCTGCACTACCTCTCATGCTACAAGATTTTATTTTTGAGGGAGTCAGGTCAATTTCGGAGCAGTATTTAATACCTTCTTATTTAGGAATTCAACTTGCTGTTGCGTACACTCTAGCGACTCAGCTTTATAACGGTATTTTATCACGACGCAAAATTTGGCAAACAATATTGGCAGCGATAATTGCCGGGGGCGTAGTTTCTTATGGTGTGATTTCTCAAGCACAAACTTGGTGGAGTAGTATCGTTAGTTATGGAAATCCACAAGTTGCAAAAATTATTAATCAAGCTTCTCACCCACTTTTGATAAGTAATGCTTTTAAGATTAATTATGGAAACATTTTTTCTCTAAGCTATCTTTTGCAGCCAAAAGTACGATTTCTC